>NZ_JALBGX010000047.1:0-49280 GCF_023006465.1 Rhizobium sp. PRIMUS64
CGCCCTGAACGGCATAAAGCCCGGCACCCTCGCCTTCCTGACCGACGGTGCCGCCGCCAAGGCCGACGACACGACGGTGCGCAGGCTGGCCGAACTCCAGCCCGCTGATCTGCGCCTGATTGAGGGCGATGCCGCAAGGACGGTCGCGATCACCGCGGCCAACAATGCGGCTGATGCCATGGCCGTCAAGGTCACGCGGCTCAATACATCGCAGGCCGCATCCGTGGCGCTGAACGCCGTCGATAGCCAGGGGCGCTCGATTGCCAATGGCAGGGTGGATTTCCGCCCCGGCCAGAGTGTTGCGACAAGTTCGATCACAGCACCCTTCGAGATGCGCAACGATTTCGCGCGCGTCAGCGTCGACAATGGCGCGACGGCCGGCGCCGTCCATCTTCTCGACGACGCGTTCAAGCGTCGCCGTGTCGTCTTGCTGTCGGGCGAAGGAGGGGATGAGTTCCAGCCGCTGCTCTCGCCGCTCTATTATATCCAGCGGGCACTGCAGCCCTATGCGGATCTGATCCAGCCCGCCGATTCCGATCTCTCGGTCGCGATACCAAAACTTCTCGCCAACAATCCCTCCATCATCATCATGGCCGATATCGGCCGGCTGCCGGAGGAGACCTACGAACCTCTGACGCGCTGGATATCGAATGGCGGCATGCTCCTGCGTTTTGCCGGCCCGCGCATGGCGGCGGCTCCCGCAGACGATCCGCTGATCCCTGTCATCCTGCGCCAGGGAGAACGGGCGCTGGGCGGCACATTGTCTTGGAGCGAGCCGCAGTCGCTTGCCGAATTTCCGAGTTTCGGGCCTTTTGCCGGCATAGCGCGCCCTGCCGATGTCGTCGTCAAGCGGCAGGTGCTTGCCGAACCGACGCCCGATCTTGCCGAACGCACCTGGGCTAGCCTGGCTGACGGCACGCCGCTCGTCACGATGAAGCAGATCGCATCCGGCCAGATCGTCCTGTTTCATGTCACCGCGGAAGCAACCTGGTCCGATCTGCCGATCTCAGGCACTTTCGTCGACATGCTGCGTCACCTCCTGCAGATATCGCGCTCGGGCGGCGTGACGTCGGAGGCGCGCGGCAATGCGCGTGTCTCCGAAACCCTGCCGCCATTCCGCATGCTGACGGCCAAGGGCACGCTGGTCTCCGAGACGGGTTCGGCGCGGCCGCTCATCCCGCAGGCCGGAGCCGAACCGACGGCGAATTTCGACAATCCGCCCGGGCTCTACGGTTCCGAGGACGGTTTCACCTCCCTGAACGTGCTGCCCGAGAACGCCGAACTGACGCCGCTCGACACGGCAGGGACCAATGCCGTGCGCGAAGGCCTGATCGGCGGCGAAAGCTGGTCGGCAAAACCCGCACTCTTTCTCGCAGCCTTTCTGCTGCTACTGGCCGATAGCCTGATCGTCCTCTTCATGAATGGCGCGTTCTCGCGATTGCGCCCGGCCGTCCGCACCGCAGCGATGATCGCAGTCGCCGTCGGCGCCGGCTTTCTCATGCAGCCCGGCACGCTTCACGCCGACGACTCCCAGCCCGGTGATGACCTCATCTTGCAGAGGCTTGATAACACGCACCTCGCCTATGTCGTCACCGGCGAACAGGACGTGGACAATATTTCCGAGCGCGGTCTTGAGGGACTCACCCAGTTCCTGACTTTCCGCACGACGCTGGAGCCGGCACCGCCCGTGGGCATCGACCTCACCAAAGACGAGCTCTCTTTCTATCCGATCATCTACTGGCCGGTTTCGGCAACGGCGCCGATGCCGTCGACCGCGGCGATCAGCCGTATCGACGCCTATATGCGCAACGGCGGCACCGTGCTTTTCGATACGCGCGATCAGATCAGCGCATTGGACAATGGCGGCAATGTCAGCGCTAACGGTGAGAGGCTGCAGGCAATCCTCGCCAATCTCGACATTCCGCCGCTCGAACCGGTACCATCAGACCATGTGCTGACGAAATCCTTCTATCTCCTGTCGAGCTTTCCCGGTCGTTATACCGGCAGCCCCCTCTGGATTGAGTCCCGGCAGGGTGGTCAGGGGCCGAGCGAAAAATCGGCGGCAACGGCCGACGGCGTTTCGCCGATCCTGATCACCGGCAATGATTTCGCCGGCGCCTGGGCGATCGATGACAACGGCGTACCGATACTGCCGACCGTGCCGTCGGATGAAACGCAGCGCGAATATGCCTACCGTTCCGGCGTCAACATCATGATGTATATGCTGACCGGCAACTACAAGACCGACCAGGTCCATGTTCCCGACCTCCTCGAACGGTTAGGACAATGAGATGACGTTCGACTTTTCGCCCTTCCTGCCCTGGTCGGTTCTGGCTGCACTTGCCGTCGTCAGCGCTGTTATCGCCGCCTTCGCGATCTGGCGCGGCATTCGCGGCGCCTGGATCAGAACGCTGGCGGCACTCGCCATGCTGACCGCCCTGGCCAATCCTGTGCTCCTGCAGGAAGACCGGGATCAGTTGTCGACGATCGTCCCGGTTCTTGTCGATCGAAGCCAGAGCCAGCAGACGCCCGATCGCGTCAAGATGACCGACGATGCGCTTGCGGCCTTGAAGGGACAGCTCGCCCGCTTCCCCCAGATTGAGCCCCGCTTCGTCGATGTCGAGGGCGACGTCAATTCCGACGTGCCGTCCACGCGCCTGTTCGACGCGCTGTCGGCCAACATCGCCGATGTCCCGCCCGCCCGTATCGGCGGCGCAATCATGCTGACCGACGGTGAGGTCCATGATGTTCCGGCCGCCAATCAGGCGCTCGGTTTCGACGCGCCGATCCATGGCCTCGTAACCGGCAAGGCCAACGAATTCGATCGCCGCATCGAAGTCATCAAGGGGCCGCGCTTCGGCATCGTCAACGAGGAGCAGCAGGTGATCTTGCGCGTCTTCGACGACGGCCCGAGCCCGGGCGGCGCGGCCGATGTCACGGTGAAGCTGAATGGTGACGAGATCGCCACCCTGCAGGCGACACCAGGGCAGGATACGCCCTTCTCCTTCAAGGTGCCGGGTGGCGGCAGCAATGTGCTCGAATTCTCGGTCGCAGCACTTCCTGGCGAAGTCACCACCGCCAACAACCGTGCCGTCCACGTCATCGACGGCATCCGCCAGAATCTCCGCGTCCTGCTTGTCTCCGGTGAGCCGCATGCCGGTGAACGCGCCTGGCGCAACCTGCTGAAATCCGATGCGTCGGTCGATCTCGTCCACTTCACCATCCTGCGTCCTCCGGAAAAGCAGGACGGCACGCCGATCAACGAGCTGTCGCTGATCGCCTTCCCGACGCGTGAACTCTTCGTCGACAAGATCAAGGATTTCGACCTGATCATCTTCGATCGCTACCAGCACCGCGGCGTGCTGCCGCTGCTCTATTACGATTACATCGCGCAATATGTCGACAATGGCGGCGCGCTGCTGATCGCCGCCGGCCCCGAGCACGCCGGCCCCGATTCCATTGCACTGACGCCACTCTCCTCGGTCCTGCCAGCAACGCCCACCGGAGAGATGATCGAAAAGGCCTTCTATCCCCGCCTCTCCGAGGAAGGCCGCAAACATCCCGTCACGCGCGGCCTTGATGGTTCGGGCGAGGAGCCGCCGCATTGGGGCCGATGGTTCCGTAGCGTCGATGTCGACCGGCCGCAGGGCGAGACGATCATGCTCGGCGCCGACAACCACCCGCTGCTGGTGCTGAACCGCGCCGGCCAGGGCCGCGTCGCCATGCTGCTTTCCGATCAGGGCTGGCTCTGGGCGCGCGGCTTCGAAGGCGGCGGTCCGAACGTTTCGCTCTATCGCCGTATCGCCCATTGGCTGATGAAGGAGCCGGCGCTCGAGGAAGAAGCGCTGACGGCGCGCGCCTCGGGCCGGACCCTTGAGGTCACGCGCCAGACGATCGGCGACAATCCCGGCAACGCCACCGTGCGTTATCCCTCCGGCAAGACCGAAACCCTGCCGCTCACCCAGTCCGAACCGGGCCTCTACAAGGCCGAGAAGAGGATGGACGAGATCGGCCTCTTCGAAATCCGCAACGGCAAGCTGTCGACGCTTGTCCATATCGGCGCCGTCGACGCGCCGGAATTCAAGGCGATGATCTCGACAACCGAGGTGCTGCAGCCGGTCGCCGACAGAAGCAAGGGTCTCGTCGCCCGCGTTTCCAATGCAAATGGCGCGATCTCCGTCCCGCCGATCCTGCCGGTGCGCGGCCAGGTTCGCGTCTCCGACAACGATCGCATGATGATCCGCATGACCAGCGAGACGGTCTTGAAGGGCATCAACACGCTGCCGCTCTTTGCCGGGTTCGCTGGCGTCGGCATCCTGCTTCTCGCCTTCGGCGCCATGTGGTGGCGCGAGGGGCGGTAATCTCATGCCGGAATTCGAGCTCACCGCTTCGCCCTCGCCGGAGGAACTGGCGGCGATCACCGATGCGCTCTCGGCCTTCAACAACAGCGATGTCGGCCCCTCGAATCGCCGGCCGCTTGTGGTCCTCATCCGCGACACCGACGGAAAGGTGACGGGCGGTCTTTCCGGCTTTACCGCCTGGGGCTGGCTCTTCACCCAGATGCTCTATATTCCCGATACACTGCGCGGCACCGGTATATCAGGCAATATCCTCGCAAAGGCGGAAGAAGAGGCCAGGGCGCGAGGGTGCCGCGGCGCCTGGATCGACACGTTCAGCCCTCAGGCTCTGCGCGTCTATCTGCGTCAGGGTTATGAGATTTTCGGAGAGCTCAAGGATTTCCCGGAAGGCCGCACGCGCAGCTTCCTCCGGAAAAGCCTCTAGCAGGATGCGAGGATTGAAAGAGTTAGAGGTCCTTTGTGCGTCCGCGCACGGCGCTCTAAATCATTCGCGCCAGGCGATCGTGCCTTTCAGCCGCTCGTGCACGCCCTCGGCGATCGGAACGACGAGCACACGACGGGGATCGACCGGGCCTGGAAAAGAAAGCGCGTTGTAGGCGACCTTCTCGAAGCCGAGCGGTCCGTAATAAGGCGGGTCGCCGACGAGGATGACAGCTTCCGAGCCCTTGCGTCTTGCCGCCTCCACTGCGATCCGCACCAGTTCCCGGCCGATGCCCTTGTTCTTGTGAGAGGGACGGACGGCGAGCGGGCCGAGCAGATGGCCCTTCACTGTACCGGCCAGTACCGGCGTCATGCGCACGGAGGCAATCGTCTCGCCGTTATCGGTGCAGATGAAGGAAAGCGACAGGTCATGCGGTCCCTGCTCACGGATGCGCGCGGCGGCGCGCGTGAAGCGGCCTGGACCGAAGGCTTCTTCGTTGATGTGTTCGATGGCGGCGTCATGGGACGCGTCTTCAGTGAGGTAGACGAGATCGTGCTTGTACATGATGACAGAAACCGGATGGACAGATTGATGGGTCTCGAACACGCCTTGGGCGTTCGGGAGCATCAGCGTCGTCGCGGGTTTCTGGAAATGAACATCAAGCAGGGGTCCGAAAATCGTGAAAAGGCCGATAGCAGGAAAAATTTCCGCCGTCCAACGCAAAATGCACGACGTGACGCACTGTTCAATCTTTGCCGCCTGTAAAGCCCTGCCATCTGCGATATCTTCCATTCCAACACGCAATCAAGGGAATGAAGACCATGGGAATGCTGGTGGACGGCGTTTGGCATGACGCCTGGTACGACACGAAGGAGAGCAAGGGCCATTTCAGGCGGCAGCCCTCGCAGTTCCGCAACTGGGTGACATCAGACGGTGAGGCCGGCCCTTCCGGCAGCGGCGGCTTCAAGGCCGAGGCCGGGCGTTACCATCTTTATGTCTCGCTCGCCTGCCCCTGGGCGCATCGCACGCTGATCTTCCGCAAGCTAAAGAAGCTCGAAGAGCTGATCTCGGTCTCCGTCGTCGATCCGCTGATGGTCGAGAACGGCTGGGAATTTAAGGTCGGCGACGGCGCCACCGGCGATCACCTCTTCGGAGCGTCCGCGCTTTGGCAGATCTATGTCAGGGCCGATCCGCACTATTCCGGCCGCGTCACCGTTCCCGTGCTCTGGGACAAGAAGACCGGCACGATCGTCAGCAACGAATCCGCCGAAATCATCCGCATGTTCAACAGTGCCTTCGACGGGCTGACCGGCTCGACAGCTGATTTCTATCCCGAGGACCTTCGCACCGACATCGATGCACTGAACGCCACCGTCTACGACACCGTCAACAACGGCGTCTACAAAGCGGGCTTTGCCACCACCCAGGAAGCCTATGAGGAAAATGTCGGCAAGCTGTTCGAAACACTCGACACGCTCGACGAACGCCTCGGCAAGGGCCGCTACCTCTTCGGCAACAGATTGACCGAGGCCGACTGGCGCCTGTTCACCACGCTGGTGCGCTTCGACCCCGTCTATGTCGGCCATTTCAAGTGCAACATCCGCCGCATCGCCGACTACCGCAACCTGCCCGGCTATCTCAGGGACCTCTACCAGACGGCAGGCGTGGCCGAGACGGTGAACCTGTACCACATCAAGCAGCATTATTACCGCAGCCACAAGACGATCAATCCGACCGGCATCGTCCCCGTCGGTCCGGCGCTCGATCTCGACAGCCCGCATGGCCGCGCCAGGCTAAATGCCGCCTGATACTTCTTACCACCAGTGATCGGGCTCCTGCTCGCCCCGAAGCTCGGCGAGGCGGCGATGCGTCGCCTTGGTCGTACCCTCGGGCAAGCTGTCGAGGGAAAAGAAGCCGCTGTCGGATATCTCCCAGTCCGGCGGCCGCGGCGCCGTCTGCTCGACGGTCGCCCGGTAGAAGACGACATGGTCGCGCCTTGTCGTCGTGGTATTGAAATAGACTTGGATCAGCTGCGGCTTGCCGATGATCCTGAGGTTGCCCTCCTCGCGCAATTCCTTGACAAGCGCTTCCTCGACCGTCTCGTTGCGCTCCAGCCCGCCGCCCGGCATATGCCAGCCGCCGATATAGCTGTGGCGCACGAGAAAGATGCGTCCGTCTTCATCGAAACAGGCGGCCCGCACGCCCACGGTCATGCTGCGGACGAAACTGAAATAGACATGCAGCAGGCGCAACGCCAGCCTCGTGTAGAGGGGCTTGTTCTCTTTATCCACTATCGCTCCGTTTCAGCTCTTCATCGCGCCCGATGTGTTTGATTTGTCAATAAGCTGGTCTATGTCTCGTAACATGTTCAAGCTCGCGCATATCTCCGACGTCCACCTTGGGCCGTTGCCCAGTCTTTCCATTCAGGAGCTGTTTTCAAAACGCATAACAGGCTTTGTGAACTGGCATCGAAATCGACGCAAGCACCTTTTCGGCAGCACGTTGGATCTGCTGCTCGACGACATCCGCGCCCATCAGGCCGATCACGTGGCCGTCACCGGCGACCTCGTCAATCTGGCGAGCGGCATTGAGATCCGCGCTGCCGCCGCATGGCTGCGCGCGCTCGGCGATCCCGCGAACACGTCAGTCGTTCCCGGCAATCATGACGCCTATGTGCCAGGCGCCTATGAGAAGTCGATGCGCGCTTGGTACGACTATGTCCGCGGCGATCTGGCCCCGCCGCAATGGCAGGACGACCGCCATATCTTCCCCTATCTGCGCGTCCGCGGCAAAGTCGCGATTGTCGGCTGTTCGACGGCGGTCGCCACCCCTCCTTTCGCCGCATCTGGCTTTTTCGGCGCGCGACAGGCCCGCGATACTGTCAACATACTGCGTGCGGCTGGCGAAGCCGGTCTCTTCCGCGTCGTCATGATCCATCACCCGCCGATCCGCGGCGCCACGGCCTTCTACAAACGGATGATCGGCATCCGCCGCTTCGCTGCCGTGATTTCGACGGGCGGCGCCGAACTCGTGCTGCACGGTCATACGCACCTGAACACGCTGCATTGGCTGCGCGGCCAGGTGCAGCCAGTGCCGGTCGTCGGCATCGCGTCAGCCTCGCAGGGACCGGGCAGCATCAAGCCGCCCGCCGCCTACAACCTCTTCTCCATCGACGGCTCTCCCGGCGCCTGGGAGCTCAGCGGCGAGCGCTTCAGCCTCAACAGGACCGGCGACGCGGTGATGCCGGAAAGTGCCAATATTTTCGCACCTTAGCGCCGGGTCCGGACTCCTTTTATGCAGCACTTGAATCGATCTGCGAGGACATCCGGCCACCGTCGCAACATTTGCCATGGAGGTTGCTTACCCTCTTGGTATTTTTAGTGGTAAGCGTACAATCCGAGCAACTGCATTGCCTGAGAACGGAGCGCGCCGATGACTTCTTCTTTCCGTCACCTGTCCAGACTTTCGCTCGCCGCCGGCTTTGCCTTTGGCATCGCCACGGCCGCTTTCGCGGTCGGCGACAACAACGATGACACCAATCCGCCGCCGAAGACCCAGACGACCAAGACCTGCACCGGCGGCAAGGTCTGGGACAAGGCCAAGAAGGAATGTGTCAACCCGAAGAAGAGCAGCTTCAACGACGACGATCTCTATAAGTTCGCCCGCGAGTTTGCCTATGCCGGCCAGTATGACAACGCCATCACCGTGCTCAATCTCGCCCGCAACCAGAACGACCCGCGCATCCTGAACTATCTCGGCTACGCCAACCGCAAGGCCGGCCGCGTGGAGCTCGGCATGTCCTACTACCGCAAGGCGCTGCAGGCGGATGAGAATTACATCCTCGCCCGCTCCTACATGGGCATGGCGCTGGTGGAACAGGGAGATATCCAGGGCGCCCGCGTCCAGCTTGTCGAAATCCGTGATCGCGGCGGCGAAGGCACTTGGGCCTATCGCGCTCTGCTGCAAAGCTTGAACGGCTACAAGACATATTGACGCAAGCTTTGCGGGCCACAATACGAAAATCCCTTGGGAAAGAGGGATGAAGACGACCGGATGCTTGCGAAGTGCAGGAGACTTGTTTCATAAAGCACATGTATCGCCGGCGCCAACCATGTCGGCTTCGCGCCGAGGGCGAACCCTTCGACCGCGAAACCATTGTGAATGCTTCTTGGATAGACAATGCGTCAGCCCGCAACGACCATCGATCTCCGGCGTGATCTCGTCGGCCTCCTGCCCCGCCTCCGCCGCTTCGCGATCACGCTCGCGGGTGAGGTTGCTGTGGCCGATGAACTCGTTCAGTCCGTCTGTCAGCGCGCCATCGCCAAAGGTCATCAATGGAGCGGCGAAGGCCGGCTGGAAAGCTGGATCTACACGCTTGCCCGCCAGCAATGGACCGACGACAACCGCAAGCGGAAGCCGAAGGCTTCCGGCCGTGGCAACGTCACCGATATTCGCGAAGCCGCGCGTGAACGCTCGGCCGCAGTCGATCCCGACACCATCCATCACATGATTTCCGATATGCCGGATGGCGTTTCCAGCATGTTCCTGCTTGTCGACGTCGAAGGCCACAGCTACCAGCAGGCGGCCGACATCATGGGCATTCCGGTGGCAAACGTCGTCTCGCAACTTGCCACCGCAAGGCTGCAATTTGCCGGGCTTGCCGGCACCCACCCGATCCACAGGTTCTGAATTTGCTCGATCTTAGGAAACTGCCGCTCGAAGCCCAGCTCACCGCCCTTCTCGATGGCGAAGTCTCGCCCGAACAGCGGCACGAACTGGAGCAGCGTCTGGCAAGCGACGAGAATGCGCGCCGGCTGCATGAGAAGCTGCGCCATGGGGCTGATTTCGGCCGCCGCCGCCTGGACGATATACTGAAGGAGCCGGTGCCGCTCGCCCTCGTCCGTTCCATCAAGAGCACGCAACCGCCGAAAACGTCGATCGCCCAGCGCGCCACGCGCCCGCAAGTGAAACTGGCGCCGAGCGGCCCGCAGGCGCTGGCCGCCGCCCTCATCCTCTTTGCCGTCGGTTGCGGTATCGGCTATTTTGTCGGCACCGCCCCGGATGCCGACGAGATTGCCACCACGGCTACCACCAATACGGCTCCGGCCAATACCAACGACTGGCTCGGCGACGTCACCGCCTATCAGCGCCTGCTGATCCGCCAGCCCCGTCATCTCGTCGAAGTGCCCGCTTCGCAGGCCGAGGAAATCTCCAGCTGGCTGACGACCGCGATCGGTGTGCCCTTCCGCGTGCCGGATCTGAGCGCCGAAGCCTGGACCTTCCAGGGCGCGCGCGTCATCCTCGGCGACAGCCGCCCTGTCGGGCAGCTCGTCTATTCGAATGCCGATGGCGACATCATTTCCATTTGCTTCCGCAAGGACGCGCAGCCGCCGGAGACCGACGACTTCAAGGAAACGATCAAGGACGAGATCGGCCTCGTGACCTGGCACAATGCCGGCACCTCCTACGTGCTCGCCGGCCCCTCCGCCGAAGCAACGCTCGGCCAGCTTGCCATGGAGATCGCCACCGCGATCTGATTGCCGGAGCATGATGACGAGCGGTTTCGCACGACGTCGTGCTCGCCTTCTTTGACTTAAGGCACCAGCACCACCTTGCCGACCGCCCTCCGCTCCTCGATGGCGCGATGCGCTTCCGCCGCTTGATGCAGTGGGAAACGACCGCCGTCGATAACCGTCAGGGCACCCGCCGCGGCAAGCTCGAAGAGCGCGGCAAGATCCTCCCGCACACCCTCAGGCGTCAATAGCGGCAATAGCGAAAATCCCTTGATTGACTGATTGTCATCAAGCATGTGCTCGACATCGGCCGCCTCAAGCCCAAACCGCCCCATCGCCGCCAGCACCAGCTCGCCGCAAGGCGCCAGCACATCGAGCGCCGCCCGTGAAAACGCCCCGCCGACGGTTTCATAGATGATATCCACGCCGAGCCCTCCGGTCAGCCTCTTGACGTCCTCCTGCCAGCCGGGCGCCGTATAATCGGCCGCATGATCGGCGCCGAGAGATAGGGAAAGCGCCCTCTTTTCGTCACTGCTCGCCGCTGCGATCACCATCTTCGCCCCGTCGCGCCTCGCCAGTTGCAGGAGCAGAGAACCAACACCGCCGGCTGCTGCGTTGACGAGAACGATTTTGCCTTTCACGGGACTGCGGCGTAGGAGGTGCAGCGCCGTCAACCCCTGCACCATCAACGCGGCAGCCGCCTCGAAGGAGACCGCGTCGGGCAGCGGCACCACCGCCCCGCCATCGACCGCGGCGAACTCGGCATAACCGCCCGAACCGCGCCCGATCGCAAAGAGAGGAACGGCAACCCGCGTGCCAATCAGCGAGCGGTCGGCACCAGGCCCTGCTCGCTCGATTATACCCGCGACCTCGACACCGGGAAACATCGGCAGGTCAGGCGTTGCGGCATAGCGGTCAGCCCGCATCAACACCTCGAAGAAGTTGACACCCGCCGCGTGGACGCGGATGAGAACCTCGCTCGGGCCCGGCTCGGGAACCGGCAGTTCCACGAGCTCGAGGACATCGGGTGGACCGAAGCGAGTGAATTGAACGGCTTTCATGGCAGATGAACCTCACGTCTGGTTGGCGTGGGGCAGGTTTAGCAATAGGATATCAGGCAAAAATACACACTCTTTCGTGCCCTACCCACCAGGAGGTGACCATGGCTGAGCCGATGAAAAGACTGCCGGAACTGCCTGTCGAGCGCGCGCTGAAGGTGATCTCGGGGCGCTGGAAGCCAGTCATCCTCTATTACGTCTTCTCCGGCCCGAAGCGTCTGTCGGAGCTGAAGCGGATGATGCCCGCCATCACCCAGAAGGTGCTGATCCAGCAGCTGCGCGAGATGGAGGAGCACGGGCTGGTCGCCCGCCAGATCTTCGCCGAAGTCCCCGGCCGCGTCGAATACAGCGCGACCGAACTCGGCCTCGGTCTCGAACCGGTGTTGCTGGCGCTCTGCCAATGGGGTCAGCGGCACGCCGAGGCGCGCGACGAGGCCGACGAGATCGCCGACTGCATCGTCAGGCCGCGCAGCGCTACAGCGCCGCGCGTCTTTTCAGACGCGCAAAGGGCGCTGTAACATTTTGAATTGCTGCATAATTTTATCCTTAAATCGATTCCGATCTAAGGAATTATGCAGTAGTGCGATCGCGGCCTGAGACCTGCCGAAATCAGGCCTTGCCAGCCTTCACGTCGAGCACGCGGTTGGCGGCCGAGACGATCGCCTCCAGCGACGCCGCGACGATGTTGGTATTGATGCCGGCGCCGAAGAGTTTGCCACCGGGATAGGAGGTCTCGACGTAGGAGATCGCCGCTGCGTTCGAGCCATGCTGGAGCGAATGCTCGGAATAGTCCTCGACCGACATCTCGATGCCGAGATAATGCGACAGCGCGTTGATGAAGCCGTCGATCGGACCGTTGCCGCGCCCTTCGATGCGCTTGATATCCCCATTGTCGGTGATCTCGGCTGCGACGATCCGCTGGCCCTTGTGCTCAGTGTCAGGATAGGTGTGATGGTCGACGAAGCGCAGGCGCCCTTCCGGCTGCGTCACGTAGCGCTCGATGAAGCGGTCATAGATGCGCCGGGACGGAAGCTCCTTACCCTCTACGTCGGTGATGCGCTGGATATCCTCGCGGAATTCCACCTGCAGGTTGCGCGGCAGGTTCAGCCCGTAATCCTGCTGCAGGATATAGGCGATGCCGCCCTTGCCGGACTGCGAGTTGATGCGGATGATCGCCTCGTAGGAACGACCGACATCACGCGGATCGATCGGCAGGTACGGGACTTCCCACACGGGATGGTTGGCGACCTGTGCTGCCTTCATACCCTTGTTGATCGCATCCTGATGCGAGCCGGAGAAGGCCGTATAGACCAGCTCGCCGACGTAAGGATGACGCTCGCCGATCGCCATCTGGTTCGAATATTCGAACACTTCCTTGATGCGCTCGATATTCGAGCAGTCGATCTCGGGATCGACGCCTTGCGTGAACATGTTCAGCGCCATCGTCACCATGTCGACATTGCCGGTACGCTCGCCATTGCCGAAGAGCGTGCCTTCGACGCGGTCGGCACCAGCCAGCAACGCCAGTTCGGCAGCGGCAATGCCGGTGCCGCGATCGTTATGCGGATGCAGGGAAACGATCAGGTTCTCGCGATTGTCGAGGTTGCGGCACATCCATTCGATCTGGTCGGCATAGACGTTCGGCGTCGCCATCTCGACGGTGGACGGCAGGTTGATGATCAGCTTGTTATCGGGCGTCGGCTTGACGACCTCGATGACGGCATTGCAGATCTCCAGCGCCACATCGAGTTCGGTGCCGGTAAAGCTCTCCGGCGAATATTCGAAACGGTAACCGCCGCCGGCCTTCGTGGCCATATCGGTGATCATCTTGGCGGCATCGACGGCGATCTGCTTGATCCCCTGCACATCCTTGGCGAAGACGACGCGGCGCTGCAACTCGCTGGTGGAGTTGTAGAAGTGCACGATCGGCCGATTTGCGCCTTCCAGTGCTTCGAAGGTACGGGTGATGAGTTCCGGGCGGCACTGTACCAAGACCTGCAGGGAGACGTCGTCGGGCACATTGCCCTCCTCCACGCACCAGCGGGCAAAGTCAAAATCGGTCTGCGAAGCCGAGGGGAACCCGATCTCGATTTCCTTGAAGCCCATCTCGATCAGCAACTGGAACATGCGCGCCTTGCGATCGTGGCCCATCGGGTCGACGAGCGCCTGGTTGCCGTCGCGCAGGTCGACCGAGCACCAGACCGGTGCCTTGGTAATGGTCTTCGTCGGCCATGTGCGGTCGGGAATGTTCACCTGCGGATAGGCCCGGTATTTCACCGCGGCGTCGGGCATGCCTTTTGCGGGGGCCGTCTTGTTTGTGGAGGCCACCTTATTTTGGGAAGATTGCGTCTTCGCGTCCATCGTATCGTCTCCTCGTCCCGGCATTTGCCCGCTCTTAGCCGATCACGTCGGGCTTGGCGATAAACAAATGCGGACCTTGTCGGTCGTTAGGTCAATTTTGAAAGTGAGTCGCGAGGAGCGATGGCCGGGCGGGCTTTCGGCCGCCGGGCGCTCCTCAAGGGACCCGGCAACCGCGCGTAAGGCCGAGGAGAAGAAGCGAGGTCAGGGCGCGCGTATTGTCACGCAGGGCGATGCGGCCGCGTGCAATCGTGTCAGAAATTCTGGCGCCAGTGGTCTTCATGCCCGCGCTTATAGCCTCGGACGGTAAAGCTGGCAAGTCCTTGCCCGGCTTTTGGTCGCCGCCAACATTCGACGAACTGCCCACCTATTGCCGGCGGAGCTGCTTGAAAGCGCCAGGATCCGGCCTTTGGAGAGCACAACGACCTTCCGTTACCTCGACTGAGCTCGGTCTCTCCAAATCTTCACCAACCGCGACAGCGCCAGCATCAGCCCACCCGCGATCAGGCCCCAGAAGGCACCGGAAATGCCGCCGAAGGAAACGCCGGAGGCGGTGACAAGGAAGGTGATTGCCGCCGCCTCGCGCGAGTCCGGCGCCTGGAACGCCGACATTGCCGAGGACGAGAAGGCTCCGACCAGCGCCAGCCCCGCTACCGCCTCGATCAGGATCGAAGGTGCGAGCGCGACGAAGGCCGTCACCGCGCCGGCGAGCAGCCCGAGAATGATATAACCGACGCCGGCGATCAGTGACGCCCAATAGCGCCGCTTCGGATCGGCATGGGCGTCCTGTCCGGCGCACATTGCCGCGGTGATGGCTGCCAGATTGACCGCGTGGCCGCCGAACGGCGCCGACAGCAGCGAAAAGAAGCCGGTGACGGCAAAGAGCGGACCGGGCTTTGGATCGTAGTGGTTGACCTTCAGCACCGCGATACCCGGAATGTTCTGCGAGGCCATGGTGACGATGAAGAGCGGCAGCGCGATCGAGATGAGGCCGGCAAGATTGAACACCGGCCGGACGATCTCCACCGTCGGCACCAGTGATTGTTCCAGCGAGCTGAGCGCATCGTCGGGGATATCGACGCCGAAGGCGAGCACCAGCACGAACGCCGCGAGTGCTGCCGGCACCGCCCAAAGCCGCTTGAAGGCGCCGACGACGATCCAGGCGACGACGATTGGTAGGCCGAACAGCGGATTGAAGCCGATCGCCTTCACCGGCGCGAAGCAGAGGCCGATCAGCACGCCGGCGAGCATGGCATTGGCGAGTGGTGCCGGAATTGCGGCAACCGCCCGCCCGAGCGGCTTGAACAGCCCGGCAACGATAATCAGCGCAGCACAGATCAGGAATGCCCCGACCGCCGCATTGAAGCCGCCCTCGATCACCCCGGTGCTTGCCAGCAGTGCGGCACCCGGTGTCGACCAGGCGATGCTGACCGGCAATCGGGTCACGGCACTCAGCACGATCGCGCAGACGCCCATGGAAATCGACAATGCCATCAGCCCGGAAGCCGCCTGTACATCCGTGGCGCCGACCGCCTGCAGCCCGTGCAGCACAACGGCGAAGGAGCTGGCGGAACCGACGAAGGCGGTCAGCAACCCCATGAACAGGGCTTGGACGGAAAAATCTTTGAGCATGGCGGGACTCGAGCTGCGCGAATGCCGCATGGAGCATGATGGTTGTCGCAGGCGCAAGTCCGGATTCATTGCTTTCCGTTCAGACCTTGCCGCTAGCACTGTCCGAAAACAGAACGCCCTCACCTGCGATCGGCAGGCAAGGGCGGGTTCTTGCAGTTTTGGCTGAGAAAACTCAGATATCGGCCTGCGACGTCACGATCCGTGAAACGAGGCCATATTCCTTCGCCTCTTCGGCCGAAAGCCAGTAGTCGCGATCCGTATCCTTGTCGATCTTGTCGAGCGGCTGGCCGGTGGCCGCTGCCATGATCCTGTTCAGACGCTCGTTCATCTTGATGATCTCGCGCGCCTGGATTTCGATGTCGGATGCCATGCCGCGCGTGCCGCCGGAGGGCTGATGCAGCAGGAAGCGCGTGTTCGGCAGGCACAGGCGCCGCTCCTTCGGAGTGGCGACATAGATCAGTGCGCCGGCGGAGGCGACCCAACCGGTGCCGATCATCCAGACCTTCGGCTTGATGAACTTGATCATGTCATGAATGGAATCGCCGGATTCGACGTGGCCGCCGGGCGAATTGACATAGATGCGGATGTCCTCGTCGCTGGCAGCAGCAAGCGCCACAAGCTGCGAGCAGACCTTCTGCGCCAATTCCTGATTGATCGGTCCGTAGATGAAGATCGAACGCGACTTGAAAAGATTCGCCTCCGTTTCCTTGCCGAGCGGCAGTTCCTTCGTCTTGTCGTCCTGGTCTTCGTCGTTCATTCGAACCTCTTGGAGATGAATTCGGGTTCCTCGCACATAGTGCGACTCAATGCCTAAAACAATGCGGGAAAAACACAAGGCACCGAAGCGATGGAGATATCCTTAAGAAGCCGCGCGCGGTTCTGCAAGCCTTACTGAATTGTAACGGCGAAAGGCTTTGAAAAGCCTAAATCGGTTCCTACCTCAGCCTCACGCGGCAAATGCCGCATCAGATCATTAGGAGGCAGGACAATGTCACCCGAAGAACGCCAATTGCTGACCGCCCTCTTCGACCGCGTGCGCACCGCCGCAGCCACGCCGCGCGACCGCGACGCCGAAGCCCTGATCGACCAAGCGACGCGTGAGCAGCCGTCGGCCACCTATTATCTGGCCCAGGCCGTCATTGTTCAAGAAAAGGGGCTGGAGGCGGCCGCCAACCACATCAAGGAACTCGAGGAGCATGTTCGCCAGCTGGAAGCCGGCGTGAGCGAACACCGCCAGGCCGAACAGGGCGGCGGCTTCCTGAGCTCGATCTTCGGCAACACCCAGACGCAGCAGCCGGCCCCAGTTCCGTCCAACCCCGGTCCTTGGGGCCAGTCCCGCAGCTATGACGATCCCCGCGACGGCAATGTCCGCCAGACGCCACAACAGCCGACCGGCCCCTGGAGCCAGCAGGCCTATGCGCCGTCGGCCGGCGGCAGCTTCCTGCGCGGCGCACTCGGCACGGCAGCGGGCGTTGCCGGCGGCATGCTGCTTGCCAATTCGCTGAGCGGCATCTTCGGCAACCACATGTCCTCGCTCGGCTGGGGCTCGCCCTTCGGCGCCAATCCCTTCGGCAATGCCAGCGCCCCCACCGAGGAAACCGTCATCAACAACTATTACGGCAATGACGACACCCGCCAGGCCTCCGATAACGCCGGCGACAAGGACGACGACAACGCCAACGTGCAGCAGGCCGATTACGACGACGGCGACGATTACGCCGACGACTCGTCCAGCGACGACGTTACGGATGTGTGAGATCTAGCGGCCAAAGAATGGGCGGCCGTTGGCTTTACCATTGCCGCACCGTCGCCCGGCCCTTCGCTTGGGCTCAGGGCGTTCGCTGCTGCAATCGATTCACTGGATCGATTGCTCGGGCTGCGCCCGAACGCAACTCACCCACGGCCGCGATAGCTGGCAACGCCCTGTTCCGGCAGCCACACGCCTTCCGGCGGCTTGCCCGTCTGCCAGAAGACGTCGATCGGAATGCCGCCACGCGGATACCAGTAGGCGCCGATCCTCAGCCACCGGGGATCGAGCAACTCGACGATGCGCTTGGCGATGTAGATCGAGCAATCCTCGTGGAAAGCGCCGTGATTGCGGAAGGAATGCAGGAAGAGCTTCAGCGACTTCGATTCCACCAGCCATTCGCCCGGAATGTAGTCGATGACGATATGGGCGAAATCCGGCTGCCCGGTCATCGGGCAGAGCGAGGTGAATTCCGGCGCGGTGAAGCGCACGACGTAATCGGTGCCGGCATGGTTGGACGGCACTTTTTCAAGCACCGCCTCCTCCGGCGATTGCGCGGTTTCGGTCTGCTGACCCAGCATCGACAGGCTGGAAACATCGGTACTCGGCATTATGCCTCCTTGACGACTTTGACGCGGATGCCGTGAGCCTTTTCGCCCTCCGGCTCCACATGAATTGCGATAGTGGCGCCCTCGTGCACTGCCCTGATGGCATCCTCAAGGCGGTCGCATATATCATGCGCCTGCCGCACGGACATCCCACCGGGCACCACCATGTGAAAATCGATGAAGGTGACGGTGCCTGCCCGCCTCGTTTTCAGGTCGTGCACGCCGATCGAACCCGCCGCATGGGTGGCAATCGCCTGCTTGATCGCTTCTTCCTCCTGCGGCTCCACCGCCTGGTCCATTAGCCCGCCAATCGATTGCGAGATCACCTTCCAGCCCTGATAGAGGATGTTGACGGCAACGAGAATGGCAAGCACCGGGTCGAAGATCGCATAGCCCGTTGCCAGCGCCAGCAGCAGGCCGACGAGCACGCCGACAGAGGTCACCACGTCGGACATGATGTGCTGTCCATCCGCCGTCAGTGCCGCCGAACGATGCCTGCGTCCGGTTCTGATCAGCAACCGCGCCCAGACCGCATTGATGACACCGGCCGCGAAATTGATCGCAAGCCCGAGCACAGGTGCGTCCAGCATGCGCGGCTCGGCGAGATAACCGACGGCTTCGTCGACGATCAGCAGGGCAGCGACGACGATCAGCACGCCCTCGGTCACGGCAGACAGATATTCCGCCTTATGATGGCCGAAGGGGTGATCGTGATCGGCCGGCTTCTGCGCATAGCGGATCACGAAGAAGGCGATGAAGGCGGCAGCGACGTTGACCGACGATTCGAGCCCGTCCGACAGCAGCGCCACCGACCCGGTAACCCACCACGCCACCATCTTCAGACCCATGACGCCGAGCGACAGTGGAATCCCCCACATCGCCAGCTTCCGAACCGTAAGATCGCCGTTGTCACTCATATCGTCCCCCTGCGGTTGCGAATGAATTGCAGCATCTAAGCCGTTGAAACGCAAAACCGCCCACGCGAATGTCGCGCAGGCGGTTCAGTTGAGGGTGATATGGGCGATGATGGAGGATTTGTCAAAGGGGAATGACACGCCCTTCACAGGCGTTACCGTCCCTGGCCGGAAAGCAGCCCCAACGAGCGATCCCGATGCCCGGTACAGTGCGGCTCAAGGAGCGGGGTCGGAGAGCAAAGATTGCGGCCAGCGCAAAAGAGCAGCCTGCCCTGCAGACGTCAGGGCGTAGACGCCCTTGTCCACGCGTTCGAACCATCCGTAGACGTTGTCACGCAGGATCGAGCCGGCCTTGGGCGTAAGCGCCTTCATATCCCGCGGCCGCACCAGTCCCTGGGCGAGTGCTGAAGCACAGAGCAGCGCCTGTTGGCGATAGGCGGTCATGATCGGCGCCCGCGAGCCACCACCGACGGCGGGATCCCCACGGCGGCGCTGATGCTCCTTGACGAGGCGCGAGCGCCGTTTCGGATTGGTGCGCGGCATCGGCGAGACGGAACTGACGATGACGCTGACCTCGCCCCCATCGGAGACGCCGAGCATGCCGATACCGAGCCTTCGGCAGAGATCGCGGTAGCGTCTATCGGCCTCTCGCCCGCGGCCCTTGGCGGAAACGCGGGCCGCAACCCAGACTTCATCGCTCAACGCCGCGCGATCGACCGCCTGGAGAAGCAGTTCGAGGTTGAAGGAGAGTTTCAATTCGCAGACCACCACGACCGGCGGTTCGGCACCGTTCAAGCCGACGAGATCGCATCCGCCGACCTCGCCCTTCACGACATAACCGGCCGCCTCCAGGAAGGCTTTGACCGGCAGGTAGAGCGACGTCTCCATGGTGAAAACGGCGCCTCAGGCGGCGTTGAGATCGGCAATCTCGCCATATCGTGCAAGCAATCGCGGCGACGACATGTCGCCGGTTTCCTCGTCGACGATCACGGCATAGGCGGCCACGCCGACGAAACGCTCAGCCATCGCCGAAGCGATCTTTTCCGCGCTGACGGAGTTCGATGCCTGGCGCATTTCGCCGGGAACGAGATTGCCGCGGTTCTTGCGGTAAGGGAGAACGATGAACTTTTCAGCATTGGCCACGGCGATAGGTTCCAATTGATCGTTCCTGAAATGTTCCGATTTGCCGGAAGAAGTCAAGTCGCGGCCCGACGGCCCAATGGGCGGCCCTTCCCACAGGAGGAAGGGCCAGGCGAAATTGCGGTCAGGCAGCCTTCGTCTTCACCTTGCGTGCCAGATGCGCCACGACATTTTCGATCATCCGCATCCCGGCATCGCCACCGAGCGTCATGATCGATTCCGGATGAAACTGCACCGCGGCGATCGGCTCCTTGGCATGTTCGATGCCCATGATCGTGCCGTCGTCGCTTTCCGCCGTGATGATGAACTCGCGCGGCAGCGTCGAGGGATCGGCAAAGATCGAGTGATAGCGACCAACCGTCACCTCCTTGGCAAGGCCGGAGAAGACGATGCCTGGTTCCAGCACGCGGATGCGCGACGGCTTGCCGTGCATCGGCAGCGCCAGATGGCGCAGTTCCCCGCCATAGGCTTCGGCGATCGCCTGCAGACCGAGGCAGACACCGAAGATCGGCAGGTTGCGCGCCCGCGCCTTCTTGATCGTCGCCTTGCAGTCGAAATCCTTGGGCGTTCCAGGTCCGGGCGACAGCACCACGAGGTCCGGGTTCAACCGGTCGAAGATTTCCTCCGGCACCGGCGTGCGCACGGTCGAAACCGTCGCCCCCGTCTGGCGGAAGTAATTGGCGAGCGTGTGGACGAAGCTGTCCTCGTGATCGACGAGCAGGATGCTGACGCCCTTGCCGACGCTCGCGACGTCGCGCTGGACCCTGCCGGAATTGCCGGTCTTGGCGTCTCGGATGGCGGAAAGCATGGCAGAGGCCTTCAGTTCTGTTTCGGCTTCTTCTTCGTCAGGAATGGAATCGTTGAGCAGCGTCGCACCGGCGCGCACCTCGGCGATACCGTCCTTGATGCGCACGGTGCGCAGCGTCAGGCCGGTGTTCATGTCGCCATTGAAGCCGACCATGCCGATCGCCCCACCATACCAGGCGCGTGGGCTTTTTTCATGGCTCTCGATGAAGCGCATCGCCCAGAGCTTCGGGGCGCCGGTAACGGTGACGGCCCAGGCGTGGCTGAGAAAACCGTCGAAAGCGTCCATGTCGTCGCGCAGCCGCCCTTCGATATGGTCGACCGTGTGGATGAGGCGCGAATACATCTCGATCTGCCGGCGGCCGATCACCTTGACCGAACCCGGCTCGCAGACACGGCTTTTGTCGTTGCGGTCGACATCCGAGCACATGGTGAGCTCGGACTCGTCCTTCTTCGAATTCAGGAGCTTCAGGATCTGCTCGCTGTCGGCGATCGGATCGTCACCGCGCTTGATCGTGCCCGAAATCGGGCAGGTCTCGATGCGACGGCCGGAAACGCGCACGAACATTTCGGGCGAGGCGCCAACCAGATATTCCTGATGGCCGAGATTGATGAAGAAGGAATAGGGCGACGGATTGATCGCCTTCAGCCGCTTGGAAATGTCGGACGGCTTGCTGTCGCAACGCTCCATGAATTTCTGCCCGGGCACGACTTCGAAGAGGTCGCCCTTGCGGAAACTTTCCTTCGCCTTGGTGACGAGCTCGGCATATTCGCCTGGCCGGTGATCGCTCTTCGGCGGAATGGCATCCGTGTGTTTGAAGGGCTCCGCTGCGATATGCTGGGCCTTGCCCTCGGTCGTCACGCCGTCTTTTTCGAAGTCGTAACGGTCGACCCAGGCCTTGGCGGCGTAGTTGTCGACGACGAGGATCTCGTCCGGCAGGTAGAGCACCATGTCGCGCTGGTCGGAGGGTCGCGTCAGCTTCAGATCGATCGCGTCGAACTGGAAGGCGATGTCGTATCCGAAGGCGCCGTAGAACCCGAGGCTCGCATCCGCCTGCGAATAAAACAGGTCGGTGACGGCGCGCAGCACGGTGAAGACCGTCGGCATCTTCGAGCGCTCTTCCTCGGTAAACACCCGGTCCGGCGTCTTGACGGTGAGGTCGAGGCGACGGGCGGAAGAAGCGCCGAGCACGATGTCGGACACCGTCTTCAGCCGCTCGGTCACGAAGCCGAGGATTACCTCGCCGCGTTCATTATAGGCCTCGATCCAGACGTCGCGCCCGAAGGAAGAGATGCCGAGCGGCGGATCGACGACGGCGGTATCCCAGCGCGTATAGCGGCCCGGATATTCGTAATTCGACGAAAACACCGCACCGCGGCGCTCGTCGAGCTTGTCGACATAGGAAGAGACCGCATCGCCGTAGGGGATCGCCCGCCGCTGCCGCGTGACTGATATGCCGCCTTTGGTCTCGTAGATTTCCGCACCATCATCCCGCAGGATCGTTACCATTGTTCCACTCCGTTATCGGGGCCCGGACGACAGGCGGCCATAAAACAAAAAAAGCCGCCTCGAAGTTTCGGGCGGCTCACTCGTCGTCTTTGAACACGATTGGTCGAGGCCGCCTTAGCGAACCCACCACCAAACTGCAATGTTCAAGGACTTGATCATGGAAAAATTGTTAGCCTGAGATCAGCCATTGCGCAAGAGGCGAATGCGGGAATGAAAAGGGGCGGCCCGAAAGCCGCCCCTCCCCAGCCTTGAAGAGGTGATCGCGATCAGAAAGTCTTGGTGATCGACACCTTGAACGTACGGCCCGGCTCCGAATACCACTCCTGCGGCTGCGACGCCGTCACCGAGGTCAGGTTGACGTCGCGCACGGCGAGCGCATTGTAATGCTCCTGATCGAAGATGTTGTAGACACCTCCCTGGATCCGCAGACCCTTCAACTGTTCCGGCGTCCACCATGCCGTCAGATCGACGACACCATAACCGGGCGCATCGAATGTGGTCGCAGCATCGTCGTCAGGCATGGCTGCCGAAAGCGTCGAGGAAAGATCGAAACCGTAGTTGTCGTTGCTCCAACCGCCGCCGATGATCGCCTTGAAGGGAGCAACCGATCGCAAATATTTGCCTGTATCCTCGTTGCGGCCATAGGCATAGGCAAGCGACGCATGCAGGTTGATGCCGTTGTTGAACGTCTTGACGGCACTGGCTTCAACACCCGAAATCGTGGCCGCAGAGACGTTGGTGTAATTAAATGTCGTGAAGCCGGTCGCGTCGACGCTCGTCACCGTCTGGATAAAGTTCTGGTAGCGGGTGTGGAAAGCCGCAATCCGACCGGTAAAATCGCCCGTATCGAAATTGGCGCCGATTTCGACGCCGCGGCCGATTTCCGGTTCCAGATCAGGATTGCCAAGCTGGGCATAACGACCCGTCGGGTTGTAGAAGCGGCTGTAGAGCTCGTCCACGGTGGGTGCACGGAAACCGACTGCCAGCTGTGCGTAAATCTGCACGTCAGGCGTCAGCTCGTATGTCGCAAGAATCTTCGGCGACAGGCCGGCTTCCGTCCGATCGTTCAGGTCCCCGAAACGGGTAAGCCCGGTATTGCTTGCGAAACTTCCGCCGGTCGAGGGATTGTAGTTGAACCAGTCGAAGCGGAAGCCGGGTGTCAGCGCGAAGCCGGTATTGCCGATTTCGATTTTGTCTTCGAAGGTCAGCCCAAGATTCTGGCTGTCGACATTGGGCACTTCCGCCTGGTTGTTCAGCGCCGGGCACGTTGTGGGCGTCGGGCAAAGGGCCCAGCTATACTGGCTCCAGCTCGAAACGCCGACGTCGAGACCAACGCGAACGGAATGGCTGAGACCGGAATATTCGAAATCCTTCGTCGCCGTGCCGCTGAAGCCCCAGGTTTCGTTTTCTATCTGGTTGTTACGGCCGTAAGCCACATTGGCAGTCGTACGGCCTCTGCTGCCGGCTTCCTTCTTCAGATCCAACCAGTAAAGCGTGGCTCGCGCACTGCTGAAGAATGCGTCGGAAGACTGCGCCTCATAATCGTAATCGAGAGAAACTCGGTCGCGGTCGCGCAATTCGCGGCCGTCATAATTGTCGATCAGGAAGTTGCGGGGCGTAGTGCCGCCCTGGAGCTCGCGCAGGTCGGTCTTGAGATCGCGCCGGAAGCGTTCGGCCGTCAGGCCGATGCGATGACCACCTTCGAGCTCCTGGCGCAGCTTGAAGAGCAGGTTGTGCTGGTCGAAATCGGCGGGATCCGCCTCGGTACGAGGACGGCCATAGCTGTCATTGTCACCCATATTGTCGCGTTCATGGCCCTTGCGGTAGCCGCCCTGAAACAAGATCGACGTGTTACCGATCTTCTTGGCAGCCGCCGCCGAGCCGGAAATGCTGCGGTCTTCGCTGTCGTATGTCGACTTGACGATCGCACCCCAATCCCGGCCTTCGGGAATAAGATCCTCCGGCTCGAGCGTATTGAGAACGATGGCGCCGCCGAGCATTCCCGAGCCACCCTTGCTCGAATCCGCGCCTCGCACAATATCGAGCGAGGAAAGCGAATCGAAATCGAAGGTGTCGCCGCCGCCATTGGCGTTGGCCGGCGCGAAAGCTCCCTGGCGCGAACTATTCGAAATATACGGGATCGGAATGCCGTCGATGGTGGTCAGGATGCGAGCGCCGGAAAGACCGCGCAGGTTGAAGCCCGCGTCGCCGCGTGAATAGTTCACACCTGCATCGACGCTGCGGCCGATATCGTCAAAATTGGTGACCTGCTTTTCTTCCAGCGTCTTGGCGGTGATCTCGGTCGCAAGCGGCGTGTCGGCGACGCTGCCCGGCGCCACGCGTTTGCCCTTGACGACGATCTTCTGCAGGACGGTGCTGTCATCCGTCGTGGCTTGTGGCGTGGTTGCCGGAGCGCTTTGCGCGAAAGACTGCGAAACAGGAAGAACAACTGTGGCTGCCGTGCAGACCAATAGAACCGAACGCCAATGCCGGACGATCATAACCTACCCCTTAATGATGATTACCGGGCTGGCTGGTCGTGGCGCGTCGAACGCTCGATGGGCTGGCTGGGCTTTTGCGGATGAAGACGATGCAGAATTCCGCCTTCTTTTTGCCGCATAAAAAACATGAGAAGTATTGTCAACATAAACCGGCGACTTATGTTGAATAAACTAATCAAGTTTTAATGATCTCTCTCGACGTTGCGAAATTGCAACGAAATCCGCCCGCTTGCGTTATCCCTAGCTATCGACACCAGGGAATCGGATGCGTTGAGAAAACTTGCGATACTGGCGATCCTTCTCGCCGCAACCGCCGTTCTTGCCGGTGCCCGCCTGCCCGTTCACGGCCCTCTGCCACAACAAAGGCCGGATATCGAGGGCACTTCCGCACCCACCCCCGATTCAAATGCCGGAGGCACGCAACCGCCGCCGGCCGCAGAAATGCCCACTCCTGAACCGAAGCCCGACACTCAAAAACCAGAGACCCAAAAACCAAAGACATCGACGCCGAACGAAACGGCGACACCGAAAACCGAACCCGCCAAACCAATGCAGGGTCCGCCACTTCCCCCAGGGAAGGAAAACCCGCAGGGTCCGACTGAGGAGAACAAGCCCCCCGCCGCACAAACACTTGAGGAACAGCATCTGACGATCGAGCCCGAAAGCGATGCCGAACACGCCGAGTGCACGGCTGCGCTTCAGGCCCAGGGCGTCGTCTTCAAGGACACGCCACGCATCGACGACGGCAATGGCTGCGGCATCGACAAGCCGATCATCGTCTCCGAAGCACTGCCCGGCATCAAGCTGAAGCCGGAGGCGACGATCCGCTGCCCGGCAGCACTTGCCCTTGCCCGCTGGATGAAGGAGAGCGTCATTCCTGCCGCCTCCGCCGCCCTGCCGGAGCAGGGCCGCATCACCACCGTCAACCAGGCAACGTCCTATATGTGCCGCCTGCGCAACGGCGCCGAAACGGGCAAGATCTCCGAACATGCCCGCGGCAACGCCATCGACATTGCGAGCTTCCATTTCGAAAAGGGCGAAGATGTCGCCGTCCGCTCCCGTCGCGAGGATCCGACGCTCACCGGCGCCTTCCAGCGCACCGTCAGCGCCGCCGGCTGCCTCTACTTCACCACCGTCCTCGACCCGGAAAGCGACGCCGCCCACGAAACGCATTTCCATCTCGACGTCATCGAGAGGAAGGGCAACTATCGTTATTGTCACTAAAGCATGATGCTGAAAGCAAAGCCGGATGGCGGCGAGCTTGCGTATCGCATGATCCTTCTCGGCAGGCCGAAGGGCCAAGCGCAATCTGCTTGGCCTCCAGATGCGACATTGCCGCTCAGCACCCCGACTTCCGCTTACGGCGCGTGAAGCAGACTTTCCGGTGGATCGCGGTTTCAAGCCGCCAGGCTTGCGATCCTTTGGACCAGCCAGAACATCGCGGCGGTGCCCACGATGTAGGCTGCCCCCTGACGTGCCAGCGTGGGCCGTATTGTGCTCAAGGCGCCCGCCACCTTGAACAGGATCAGCACTGCGGCCACGAAGATCAGCTGTCCCGCCTCGACGCCAAGGTTGAATGTCAGAAGGCCGAGCGGCACATCTGATTGCGGCAGACCGATCTCCTTGAGAGCGCCAGCAAAGCCGAAACCATGCAGCAGCCCGAACGCGAAAGCCACGACCCACGGATAGCTCTCGGAAAGTCGCCTTTCGCCAGGCCTGATCTTGATCAGTTCGCTGGCGACAAACGCTATGCTGAGGGCAATCGTTGCTTCTACTGGCCTCTGCGGCAGACTGAAATATCCAAGCGACGCTCCAGCCAGAGTGATGCTGTGAGCGACGGTGAAGGCCGTGATCGTCTTCATCAGCATCCATCGATCCCGAATGAGCAGGATGAGAGCAAAAACGAAAAGCAGATGATCGATGCCGGAAAGGATGTGGTCGACCCCCAGCAGGAAATAGGTTTTCGCCACCTCGATGCTGGTTTGCGCGCCGGCTGCGGCGAAGGATGGCATTTCCGGCTTGAGACGGGCAATCTCCTTATTGCCGCGCGCGTATTCGATGCGGACCAGGGCATCGGTCATGGTTGACTGCAGCCCGTTGATACCGATTTCGCCACCTTTCAACCCGCCTGCGCAGGTGACCGTCCATCGCTCGATATATGCGCCGCCTTCGATCGACTTCGTGCGCATGGCCTTCTCCCTGCACGAGACCGGCAGGCGTGCGTAAAGGCTGAGCCGCATCTCGCCTTGCGCCGGGATCTTCCAGACGACCGCGAACTCGTTCGGGGCGGTTTCCCGTATATCGAGATAAGCTGGCCGAATTTCATGGCCGTATCCCGGCACGCTTAGAAATACCAGGAGGAGTAGGCCCAGTAGGGCTCCGAGCCGCATCATGGGCTGGTTTTCGCGTCGGTTAGGCTCTCGATGCGCACGACATACCCTTTGAGAAGCTCCGCAAAACGTTGGTCATCGAGTTCCCTCCGTTTTGCATTGATCCACTCGCGCGTCACGGCGTCGCGCACCTCGTCGAGGCTCGGCACTCGGCCTGGCTTGCGTTCCACCACCCGGACGAGATGAAATCCAAAGCTCGAAAGGACGGGACCTGTCCACTGCCCCACAGGAGCCTTGTCGAGTGCCTCGGCGAAATCCATCCCGAAAGTCTGAGCGATCGATGTCTTGTCGGTAAGTGGCAGATCGGACGGAAGCATAGTGGCATCACCGAGCGATGTGTAATCTACCGCAGGATTGGTCAGCAGTACCTGCAGGTTGGAGGTTGCGTCCCGTGCGACTGTCTCGCCACGCCGCTCCGGGTTGAGGAAGATCTGTTGGAATGCCAGCTTCGCATCGACATCGAACGCCCTCGGATTGGCCGCCAGATAGGCCTCCAGTTCAGCATCGGTGGCACCGAGCGCATCGGCGTCCGCGACGTTCAGGAACTCCATCTTCTGGCGCAAGCGGCGACGAACAACCGTGTCGTCCTTGTCGAGCCCAAGCGCAAGGGCCTGACGAACGAGGATCTCCTCCTTCACATAGTCGTCGATGAGGCC
The DNA here is from genome assembly GCF_023006465.1 of Rhizobium sp. PRIMUS64. Classification (NCBI taxonomy): domain Bacteria; kingdom Pseudomonadati; phylum Pseudomonadota; class Alphaproteobacteria; order Hyphomicrobiales; family Rhizobiaceae; genus Rhizobium; species Rhizobium sp. PRIMUS64. Next base: position 27,611 of record NZ_JALBGX010000047.1, read on the forward strand.
CTTGAGTTCTTCCGCAGTCGGTGAACGCTGCCAGGTCTTGGTGAACAGGATGGCCATCTGCTCAACCTTCGGTGCCGTTACCACGATGCTGTCCGGCCCGTCTTTCGCGTCGGTGCCGATTGCCCCGTAGGCCGCGAAAATCAGCAGCGCCAACAGCAGGAAGTGGACCAGCGGTTCCCTCAACACACTCTTCAACACCATCGCACTTGCTCGTTTACGGAGTGAATGGGCCCCGAAAGGTTCGGCGGCCCACATAGCCGCCGGCATCGTGAAAAAATGTCCTTACATCAAGGCGTATACCAGATCGGCGAGGTGTAAGCGCGTTCGGTGACGGTCATCCGCGTCCCCTCCAGCGGCTTGACGCCGAACCGCTTGGCGTCATAGGCGGTCCAGCGCGGTGTCGGAATCTCAATGACGCGCCCGTAATAGAAGGCCTTCTGCTTCGGATCGAAGCCCGGATCCTTCCAGACCGCGATCAATTCCGGTGCGCCGATGGTATTGGTCCAATTGGCATTCCCGATGTCCACAGTGTTGCCGACCGGCGGCACCTTGCCGTCGGCGCCCGGCTTGCGGTCGCCGCCCCAGACAACGTCGTAAACCTCTTCGTGGGTCTCGCCGTTCTCGTCGAGCCAGCCCTTCACAATCTGGTAGCGGTCGAGATTGGCCCCGATCGGATCCCTCAGCGCAGCGACGAGGAATGTCGGCGCCCTACCTTCCGGGGCGGTAGTGAGGTCGCCGCCCATAGGCACGCCCTTGCTATATCCGACAGCGCCGGGATTGCGGCTCTGGGCATCGGCTGGCTCGAAGTCCCAGCCGCCAAAGAAGCGCACGGTCATTCGTGGTCCAGTAGTGGCGTAAGTCTCCTTGCGCTGCATCGCATCCCAGATCGACTCTCGGGTATTTTCCATCGCCCAGACGGCGGCATAACCCGACGCGCCCACTTCCCAATCCATGACCATGATATTCGTTTTAGGATTTTTTACGAAAGTCGCCGTGAGACGCTCCGGGCTTGGCTCTTGCGGCGTGGTCTTGCCGAAGAAGTTTTCCTCCTCCATGGCCGCAAGTCCTGTATGCGCATCGGAACTGCCGACCAAGCCGAACTTATACGGATTCGTGCCAAGCTGCGCTTCGAGCTTGAGGCCATTTCGCAATGCGGACCGCGTATATTCGAACTCGAGCATATCCGGAGTTTTGGGGACGCTGGCATCGAGATTGCCGAAATCCCAGATCTCGAAATCGGCGAACTCGTCGTTTGGAGACAGAGTGGGATGGGCCTCACCGGTACCCTTCGTCTGGCTTGTCTCGTAGAGACGTTCCCACTTTGCACGCTCCTCGACATATTCTTTGTCGACCGGCTTGCCAGTGAATGACTCGATCATCGGAAACATGCGACCGTTAGACAGGTTGCCGTTATGGGCGATCGCCAGCACATTGCCGCCTGTCTTCTCTTCATACGCCTGCATCCATTTCCACAGGTCGCGGGGGTTGTCACTGCCCAACGGCTTCAGGGTCGTGTAGGGAACGACCTGATCCGCCTTGTCGCCGTTGTCGCGGAAGATCACATTGCGATGCAGATTGTTTCCTGAAGTGTTCGAGGTCCACTCGTAGCCGATAAAGGCGGTGAATCGGCGGGGATCGTTGTACTCTTCGGCGGCTTTTACCGTATCCTGCCACGCTGTCTTGTAGGGACGCGTCTCCGGGCCATAGATCATCGACTTAGGAAGCGTTCCCTTGCCGAAGCTGAAGATGATCTCCAGTGCTGCCGTGCCGCCGTCACCCGACTTGATCATATCGTACCAAGTCTTGGCCTGCGGATCGGCGATAACATCCGGCTTGCCAGCAAAAAGATCAGGAAACATGCCCATATTATCGGAATGGTCTGCGACCACCAGGAAATCGAGTGGCCGCGACAGCTTGGCCGGTTGGCCGCTCGACGCCATGATTTCCTCACCGCGCGCGAAGCGATATGCATCGCGGGGCGTCAGCCTCGCACCGAATGCCCCGGCATCAAACGACGCTCCGGTGTGTAAATGAGTGTCGCCGAAAAACGGCCGGGTCGGAAAGTTACGCCCTGCATAGGGCGAATAGGCCGGCTTGCTGGCAAACGCCCTATTGGCGGTGGCCTTATCGAGCGCGCCGATATCCGTGGCCTCCTGGGCTGCGGTCGCCAAGGGAAAGCCCAGACTGATGAGCCCGGCAAGAATCAGCTTCACGGATGTGTTTTTCATCGTTCCCCCCTTTTTCTTCCGCGTCATACTGACATCGCCTGACGGGGCATCCTTTGATCTGCCTCAACGACAGGACCCCTGCCTCCCGGTCCTCGGTCATCTCTAGGCGTGTTGTCGTGAATGCGGCCTCAATCATAGCACGCCGCCAAAACCTGTTCAGTCTCTCATTTTACAACCTCCAGAAGAAATCTAACTCATGTAGCATCTGGGTTCTGCAAACGCATCGCGGCCTGCCGGTTTGGCTTTGGCCGAGAACTGTACGTTGAACGAGCATGATGGGCATGGCGGTCGTTGGCGCTTCTGCAAATACCTCAACGGCCCATCTATGTCGGATCCATCTGAAACCGGACGTTGCAGTTTGTGAGCAGAGGACATAATTATCTCAAAGGCCTGCAATCCACGCTTGAATCAGGCCGTGAAATATCCAAATCAAAGATGCAAAAGCAAAGAGAAGGGTTGGCGGCGAATGAAGATCATCGCATACCTCATTGCCGCTCTCTTTTTCGTCGCCATTGGATCGGTTACCGGCGAACTGCCTTGGTTCCTTGTCATCGGAATGCTGTTTTCCGCCCCTCTGGAAAGGCTTTTCATCTGGCTGTTCATCGATCCGGACTTTGAGAAGCGCCAGCGTCGTCTGGCCGAACGGCCCGTCCAGCGCTCCCAGGATCAGAACAATCCCTCGATATAACCTTGATCGTTGAGGAAAATCCGTTCCGCCGACGGCGATTTTGGCAGGCCGGGCATTGTCATGATTTCGCCGGTGATGGCGACGACGAAGCCGGCTCCCGCCGAAAGCCGCACTTCCCGCACGGTGACGATGTGGCCTTCCGGCGCGCCGCGCAGGTTCGGATCGGTGGAGAAGGAATATTGCGTCTTCGCCATGCAGATCGGCAGCTTGCCGTAACCCTGCTCTTCCCATGTCTGCAACTGGTCGCGCACCGCCTTGTCGGCAGTCACCTCGCCGGCGTGATAGATCTTCGAGGCGACGATCTCGATCTTCTCGAACAGCGAAAGATCGTCGCCGTAGAGCGGCTGGAATTTCGCCTGCCCGGATTCGGCCATTTCGACCACCTTGTGCGCCAGGTCCTCGATGCCGGCCGAACCCAGCGCCCAGTGGCGGCAGAGGATCGCCTCGGCGCCCAGTCTCGAGACAAATTCCTTGACTGCCGCGATCTCGGCGTCGGTATCCGAGACGAAATGGTTGATCGCCACGACGACGGGCACGCCGAAACGGCGCACATTGGCGACGTGCCGGCCAAGATTGGCGCAGCCCTTCTTCAGCGCTATGACATCCTCCGTGCCGAGATCTTCCTTCTTCACCCCGCCATTCATCTTCAGCGCCCGGACGGTCGCGACGATGACCGCCGCATCCGGCTTCAGCCCGGCCTTGCGGCATTTGATGTCGAAGAATTTCTCGGCTCCGAGATCGGCGCCGAAGCCTGCTTCCGTCACCACATAGTCGCCGAGCTTCAGCGCCGTCTTTGTCGCCGTTACCGAATTGCAGCCATGGGCGATGTTGGCGAAGGGCCCGCCATGCACGAAGGCCGGATTGTTCTCCAGCGTCTGTACCAGGTTCGGCTGCATCGCATCTTTCAACAGCACCGCCATGGCGCCGTCGGCTTTCAGATCGCGCGCATGCACCGGCGTCCGGTCGAAACGATAGCCGATGATGATGTCGCCGAGCCGCCGCTCCAGATCCTTGAGATCGGTGGCAAGGCAGAGGATCGCCATCACCTCGGAGGCGACGGTGATGTCGAAGCCGCCCTGGCGCGGAAAGCCGTTGGCAACGCCGCCGAGCGAAGAGACCATGCTGCGGAGTGCCCGGTCGTTCATGTCCATGACCCGCCGCCAGGTGATGCGGCGGATGTCGATATTCTCTTCGTTGCCCCAGTAGATGTGGTTATCGACCATCGCCGCCAGCAGATTGTGCGCCGAGGTGATCGCATGGAAGTCGCCGGTGAAATGCAGGTTGATGTCTTCCATCGGCACGACCTGCGCGTAACCGCCGCCGGCCGCCCCGCCCTTGACGCCGAAGCAGGGGCCGAGAGAAGCCTCACGAATGCAGACAATCGCCTTTTTGCCGATCCGGTTCAGCCCGTCGCCGAGCCCGACGGTGGTCGTCGTCTTGCCCTCGCCCGCCGGCGTCGGATTGATCGCGGTGACGAGGATCAGCTTGCCGTCCTTCTTGCCTGTCTGCGCGGCGATGAACTCGGCGCTGACCTTTGCCTTGTCGTGACCATAGGGAGCGAGCTGCTCGACCGGAATGCCGAGCTTCGCCCCGATCTCGAAAATCGGCTTCTTGGCTGCGGCGCGCGCGATCTCGATATCGGATTTGATGGATGGCATGAATGTTCCCCGTCCCGACCTCCGCAGACGCGGAGTTATTTGTTCTCTCTTTATCGGGATAGCGAAATATCGGCGGGGTGTGAATAGCGCCGCGCCTTGCGGCCGCCACGCCGGATGTTTATGTGGCGGGCAACGATCGCGGTTTTACAGGGTGAAGACATGAAAGCACTGGAACTCATCATCGAGCGCATCATCCTGTCGAGCCGCTGGATCCTCGTCGCCTTCTATATCGGCCTGGTAGCGGCGCTCGCCGTCTACGCGGTTTCCTTCGGCTACAAGCTCCTGAAGATCGCCTCCGGCGTCTTCGCCCTCGACGAGGCGGAGATGATCCTTGCCATGCTCAGCCTGATTGATGCGGCCCTCGTCGCCAGCCTGATCGTCATGGTGATGATCTCGGGCTACGAGAATTTCGTCAGCCGCTTCGACGAGGCCAGCGAGGCCGACAACGAGGTCTCCTTCCTCGGCAAGCTCGATTCAGGCAGCCTCAAGATCAAGGTCGCCTCCTCGATCGTCGCCATCTCCTCCATCCACTTGCTGCAGGTCTTTCTCAACGCCGACCAATACGAGGACGGCAAGATCATGTGGCTCACGCTGATGCACCTCGCCTTCGTCGCCTCCGCCGTCATGCTCGGCTTCCTGGAGAAGCTCATGAGCGTCACGTCAAAGAACGATTTGAAGGATAAGGCTTAGAGGACGGCACAGGGGCCCTTTGAGCGGGTGAACAAGCAGCTGCCCGACGCAAAACGCCGCGCTATGCTCTTTCGCGTCCCGATATCAATTGACCGAAGCAGCAGCAGGAACGGTCTCTGCTTCAGCTTTTCTGGGGCATCGAAGGCTTTCCTTGGCATCCGGCCCACACAGGTGATAACCGGGCTCCTCATCATAAGGGATGATCCCATTGATGATGCCGAGATCGAGCGCCTGAGAACGAAGTATTTTCCGTTGCTCAATTGATGTCGCAAGCATCATGGTCTCGTATGTCTCGGCCCTGACGCCCATCTCGTCGAAGTAGGCGAAGAATTTCGTATATTCAGCCGCCGTGGGTCTGACGAGGCCGATAGCGGAATATCCGACAATCCGCGGCGTTCCGCTCGTCAAGACAACAGTACAGGTCGAAAGGCAGTACGCACGGCCGGCAAAGACTTCACCCTCGGTCGGTCCGCTTTTGGCGATGCTGGCTATGCAACGCGGATCCAGCTTAGGACAATTCGGCAATTGCGTTCTGCCAATTGATGTCTCCAGACCTGCCGCACGGATCATACGCCCCGTCGCGAAAGCCGCATCCATGTCCCCGCCATTAGACTGAAGGACGACCGGCAGCTTTCTTTCGCCGAGCGTCGTCAACATCGCCTTCAGCCGAGCCGGCGTGTCCGGCGTGATGTCTCCATCCGCGGAAATCCACTGCGTGCACTCCTCCTGGCAATTGCCATTGTACATCAGGAGAAAGTCCATCGGTCGGGTTCTCGGCAGTCTCTCGCTTATGTCTGCGGCCGCATCCTGCACGGGCGACTCAAACACCGGCGTCTCAGATACAGGCGCCTTAGCCGCCACGGGCGCTTCGGCTACCGGATGGCCGTGACACACAGCTTCGGCCGCTGCATCCGGCGCGCAGAGCGGCATGCCGGGCCACTCATTGTAAGACAGCATGTCCGTGATGAGACCTGTTCGAAGTGCCTCTGCAGCCGGTACGATATTGATGTTGTCAGGCGTGGCGCTCATCATCAGACCGATCACATCTTCGCTGACGCCCATTTCTTTCAAATAGGCCGTCAAGGCAGCGGTAGCCTTCTTTCCAAGCTTGGTGGAACTGCTCTGCCCCGCCACCTTGCGCCCAACCTCCTTGCGGGAGATTTCCTTCTTCTTGCCGTTCACGATCTTGTATTCGATGCGATAGGAAACACGCACCTTGTTGTAGACGGTCGTGATCTGGTGGACGCCGATAAAGGCCCATTGCGACGAGACACGCGACGCACCGCCCGCTAACGCCAGCGGACAGGCGGAAAGACAGTATGCACCAGCAGAATAAGTGTAGCCGCCCGAGGCACCGTCCTTCGCAATAGCGGCTTCGCAGCGCGTATCCCCAACGGGGCACCCCTTCAGCCGCGTACCGCCTACCGCCGTTTCCAGCCCGGCCTTGCGAATTATCCGGCCCATCGCATAGGCGGCATCGACATCGCCACCCTCCGAACGGAAGACGACAGGCAACTTCCGGCCGCCGATCTTCTTGAGAATTTTTCTCAGCCGCGCGGGGGTATCGGACGTTATGCGTCCCTCCGCCGATATCCATTCCGGACAGTTTTCCTGGCAGAGAAAACTACGCACGAGGATGAAGCTCATGGGCGGCTGTGCTGCCTTCTTCTTCTCGGCAGCCTGCGAGGTTACCGCTCCGATCGGTAAGGTCAAAAGGAGAAAAACAAGTAATGATCTGGAAAATAGACACTTCACCAAAAAGGAAACTGCAAAGCGCACGATTAAATTGCCTCAGTTGTACTGAACATACGCTTAGCAATTGGATTGAACACCAGCAAGCCGGATTTCGACGCCCGCTGCGGCCCTCTTAGGCTTGTTCTCTCATTCGCAATCCGGCTTACATGGCGCCCCGCTGCGGCAGTGTTCACGCAGTTCATCTGCTCCAGCGCAAAGCGCTGCAGGTGGACCGGCCCATCGCCTTTACGCCGGTGCGAGAAGACCGGAGTTCTCATCGAACTCACTCAGGTGATTCTCCGCCTGCCCTGCTGCGTGAGGCCATAGCTATGCCGTCACGAAGCGCCTCAAGATACCGCAACGTTATCTTTGCAAGTCGAAACTCAATCAGAGCGCGATCTCCCGTGGCTAATTTCTCACAATTTGAATGAATCGGCCTGCCTTAAGTTAATTGGGGCTAGCATCCTGCAGATTTTCTGTGTTTGATAGCGGTAACATTGAGGCTGCCGGAGGCGTACAAATGTCTTACATGACTACCTCTGAAAGACAGTCATTGCTTTCGGCAGAGCTTGCGACCGCTCGAACGCGCAGCCTTTTTGCGCAGGCGCTCGGCAGGGTTTCCACAGCCTTCGGATTGTCGCATGCGACGCTGATGCACGCCCCCTCCCCCGAAGACCTTCTCTTGAAACCTCTGCTGATCGAGAGCTCGCTTCCGGCCGCCTATGTCAGGGATTTCGACCGCGCCCACATGATGCGCGGCTGCCCTTTCGGCCTAAGGCTGAGGCAGTCCGCTGTGCCGCCGGCTTGGCACCTCAACGACGCCGTCAGTGGTCAGGCCTTTCCCGCCGAACTGCGCGCCCTGATGTTGCGCCATGCCATACCGGCAGGCGTTGCCATGCCGACCATCGCAGCCGACGGCCAGCGCCTGGTCTTTTGGTTCTGCGGCGAGCGCACCGCACTCGGCCAGAGCGAGATCAACGAGCTGGTAATGATCATTCTCCATGCACTCGATGCATACAATGCAGTCAAGCGCAACGAGGAATGCGCGCATACCGCGCTATCGAACCGAGAACTAGAAGTTGTGCGATGGACGGCCCAGGGCAAGACCTCGATCGAAATCGGCCAGATCCTGACGCTCTCGGACCATACGGTGAACGCCTATATGACGAATGCGATCAAAAAACTCGATTGCGTCAACCGCACCCAGTTGGTAGCTAAGGCAATTCGATTGAAGCTGATCAACTGAGGAATCGGAAGAGAGTCGGCACGTCGTCCCGTGATCTGGGGGAATCGTGCCTCTTCACTTCGAACAGCCCGTCATTGACAAGACAGAACAATCCCGCGCCCACATTGGCATTACCGATGCGGACGTCGTCCAGATGCTCGCTGCCTACCGTCTTTTTGGCTTTTGGCGCATCGACATCGAGACAGGACATTTCTTTGCAAGCGAGGATGTCCACGCGATCTTCGGCCTCCCTTACAGCGACGGCCCTGTCAACCTGACAGAGCTGATGTCGCGCATCCACGAGGAAGACCGCAGCCTGATCGCCCAAACCTTCGAAGAAGCAAGCCTTCACGGCGTCGGCTTCCATTTCGTCTATCGCGTCGACAATCGGCTTGGCGGCTATAAGCTGGTGCGCAGCGTCGGCCGCTTCCGTGACGATGAAAGCGGCGGCGGCATCGTCGGCGTCACCTATGAATTCGTCGAAAGACTGCGCGTCGTCGGCTTCGAGGACAACACGATACCCCGCTGATTCAACAACGATAGCGCGTCCTGCTGGACGCGCAGGATCCAAAGCATGTCGCGCGACACCGACATGCGTAAAATCAAAGAGCCAAAGCGCGAGGAGCGAATCTGAAAGATCGCGACGCGCTTTAGCGGTCGAGCACTGAACGGATCTCGACGAGGTTCGAGCGCACCCTCAGAATATAGAAGCCCATCGTGGCGAGATGGCTCGGCATGATCCAGCCATCCTCACGCCCGTTCGAGATGATCGCCGGCTGAATGCGCAGCGCCGACTGGAACTGCCGCATGGTCCCCCCCCAGATCGCTCCGAGATTGCGTTCCGCCACCACCTGCGAGAAATCCGCCTGAGCCGCCGCCATGATCGCGTAATAGCCATAGAGCTGGCCGTAGGCGAACCAGAACCGGTCGTCGGCACGTGTATCGAACCAGCCACGGTTGTGGTTTTCCGAACGCTCGGCGAGCATGTCGGAGGTGCCGCCGAGATCGTTGGCGATGCGGTCGATGAATTGGACGAGATTGTCGGCACGTCCGTCGAAAATGGCGTTGCAGAGGGCGAGATCGGTGTTGAACTTGCGCAGGCTGCCGATCGCCGAGCGATAATAGGAAGGCGTCGGCGTCTTCGGCCCGAAGGGATTGAGCCCGAAATACCAGCTATATTCGTCGAACTGCAGGTTGCCACGTGCGTTCTGCAGGTCGTTGTTGATGCCCGATGTGCCGCGCACACGTCCGAGCGTATCGACAAGCTCCACCGAGGTTCGCCGGACCGCCTGGTTGACGCCGCGTTGGAACGACGCCTTGTTGTCGAGGAAGGGCGTGTGATCCCAGTCGATGCCGAAGAAACCCATCTTGTAGAACACCATGGAGGAGATCCATGCGTTCTGGTTGACATTGAAATCGGTCAGATCGGCCGCGACGTCGACGATCGCCGAGCGCTGGCAGGTCTTCGGCGCCGTCGTATTGGCGCCCTCGGCGACCGGCACTTCCTGCCCGGCGGCAACCTTGCGTTCGGAAAGCCGGTACTGGTCGACAAAGGCGGTGTTAAAATTCGACCAGACCTGCGTCTCCCAGAAGAAATAGCCGTAGAGCGCGACCAGCAGCGCCACGAACGCGATGACCGGCAACCGGATCATCCAGCTCCGGCGCTGATACCAGTCGTGCGCGGCAAGAAAGGGCCAGAAGGCCCAGGCGGAAAACAGGCGGGCCCAGCGGCCGATCATCTGGCCGATCAGCCTGAAAAAACCGGCTATCCGGTCAAGCATCGTCGTCTCCTGTCAGGCGAGGCGAACATCGGGACATTGCCGCCCCGCTGCATCCCACATATGCGCTCGATGGGCCGAGCACAACACGAGCCCTTCGATTTTCCGGAATGAAAGCATTGGGAAGAGGGGTATTGTCTGCGCCTGTGGGTCAGGAGCGCAGGAAAGGCAGGCTGAAACGGAAGGACCTGCGCGCTGTGTCGATCAGAGGTGCTCCCGATGTTTCCGGCGGCAGTTCGGCATAGGTCGGGAACCTTCTGGCGAATTCGAGATCGACACGGCTCTTGCGCCGCTCCAGATCCTGGGCGACCAGCATGCCCTTCTCGAACAGCCTGATCGGCGCAGCGATATCAGGAAAGAGTTCCGGCTTGATCCTCACCTTCATGCCTGGCCGGTCGGTATCGACCTGCGCCTGGTAGATGATCAGCCGCTCCTCTACGTCGATCAACAGCTTGCGCAGCAGCAGGTTGCAGACAGCGATCCGACCATTCAGCGAATCGACAAAAGCCTGGAACAGGCCGATGAAGCGCTCACGCCGCTGGCTGTCGTCGCGCATCTCGTGTTCCCCGGCGGAAATCCGCTCGGCTTCCGCCTTCAGCGCCCGCCGCTCCGCCTCCATCTGCTCCCAGTGCGCCCTGTTACCATAGACGCCGATACGGCCTTGCGTCGTCAGCGCCTTGGCATTGAGCTCCTTCATCTTGAGACGGGCGATATCGATGGAAACGACCAGTCGGCGCCTTTGCTCGACGATGTCGACGAGGTTGAGTTCGGCTGCCCTGTGCCGTTCGGTGAGCGCGGCGCGCTGGCCGGCGATCAGCCTGGCGAGCGCGTCCGATTTCGTCAGAAGGTCGAGCAGCCGTTCGATGACCGGCGCCTCGCGCACGCGTTCCGTATACATGCGCCACATCCGCTGGCGCGACACCCAGCCGGCCATCTTCTCACGCGGCGTCAGCCCCCGGAAACTATCGAGATCGGCAGAAACCTCGGCCGTCAGCCGGTCGAGGGAAAAAACCAGCTCGGCCAGTTGGGCGTCAAGCGTCGCAGCATCGGCGATATGTGCTTGGAAGCGGGCATTCTGCTCGAGGAAGACCTCGTCGGCCGACCGTGTTTCGTCGCCGCCGAAGGCGCCGATCGCGGCCACGCAATAGGACCCCTCGGCCGCAATCCTCTCGGCAAGGCTGTCGGCGGCTTCGTACTGGCTGTCGAATGGCGGGGGTTTGCGCACCTGATCTCTCCAGGGAATCTCCTGACCCCAAGCTAGTCGCTTGCGGCGCCAAAGAAAACAGGCGGCGTCGCCGGCTTCAGACCGGCTCGGCGATCCAGGCACCGTTCATCGCGTCGTCCCAATGCCTGCGGCAGAGCGAGACATATTTCTCGTTGCCGCCGACATCGATCTGGGCGCCTTCGTGCAACACTTTTCCTTCTCCGTCGAGCCGCACAACCATCGTCGCCTTGCGCCCGCAATGGCAGATCGTGCGCACTTCGCGCATTTCGTCGGCGATCGCCAGCAGTTCCTGCGAGGCTGGAAACAGCTTGCCCTGGAAATCGGTTCTCAGCCCGTAGACCATCACAGGGATTCCGAGCCTGTCGACGACGCGGGCAAGCTGCCAGACATGGACAGGCGTCATGAAATGCGCCTCGTCGACGAAGATGCAGGAAATCGGTGCTCCTTCGCCGCTCAGCGTCGCAACCAACCGGAACAGATCCTCATGCGGCTCGAAGGGAATGGCGCTCGCCTCCAAGCCGATCCGCGAGCCGATGACGCCTCGGCCCGCGCGCTCGTCGAAAGCGGCGATCAACTGCACCGTCCGCATGCCGCGCTCCTGGTAATTATAGGAGGCCTGCAGCAGCATCGTCGACTTGCCGGCGTTCATCGTCGAGTAGTTGAAATAGAGTTTTGCCATCCGATTTCTCCTTAATCGGCTTATTGAAAGCTTGGAATGGCAAAGAAAAGCCCCGTGACGGCGATAATCACAGGAATCCACGCTCAAAAACCGCCAAAAGCCCAGAAACTAAGGCGTCGCGAAAAAATCCACCGACGTCGCAATCGCATGGGTCGATACGACGCAAACGCACTGAGGTCGCTTGTCAAACTCGGCTATTGATGGTTGGCTTGGGAACTTAAAGACTGGGAGTCTAAAATGAAAACAACAAGCACGTTCAAACTCGTTACCGCAACTGCCGTCGCCGCCCTCTCCGTTGCGACCGCCGCCTTCGCCGCCGATCCCGACAGCTGCTCCACCGTTCATTTCTCGGACGTCGGCTGGACGGATATCACCGCTACCACCGCCACAGCATCCGTCGTCCTGAAGAGCATCGGCTATCAGACCGACATCAAGGTTCTCTCGGTGCCGGTCACCTACACCTCGCTGAAGAACAAGGACATCGACATCTTCCTCGGCAACTGGATGCCGACACAGGAAAAGGACGTCCGGCCCTATCTCGACGACAAGTCGGTCGAATCCTTCGGCCCCAACCTCGTCGGCGCCAAGTATACGCTCGCCACCAACGCCAAGGGCGCCGAGCTTGGCATCAAGGACTTCAAGGACATCGCCGCTCACAAGGACGAGCTGGATGGCAAGATCTATGGCATCGAGCCCGGCAATGATGGCAACCGCCTCGTCATGGACATGATCGAAAAGAACACCTTTGGCCTGAAGGATCTGGAAGTCGTCGAGTCCTCCGAGCAGGGTATGCTCGCTCAGGTCGCGCGCGCCGACAAATCAGGCAAGCCCGTTGTCTTCCTCGGCTGGGAACCCCATCCGATGAACACCAACTTCAAGCTGACCTACCTGACTGGCGGTGACGATATCTTCGGTCCGGATTTCGGCGGCGCCAAGGTCTTCACCAATGTCCGCGCCGGTTATCTCGACGAATGCCCGAATGTCGGCACGATGCTGAAGAACCTGACGTTCTCCCTCGACATGGAGAACCACATCATGGGCAAAATCCTGAACGACGGCAAAGAGCCGGAGGCTGCAGCTTCCGAATGGCTGAAGGCGAACCCCACAGCACTCGAGCCCTGGCTCGCGGGCGTCAAGACCCGCGACGGCAAGGGCGACGCTCTCGCGGCCGCCAAGACCGGCCTCGGCCTCTGATGATACGAACGGGGCGGCTCGCCGCCCCGTTTCATTTTTGTCCGATTGTTGTTTTTCTGGATGGGCGCGCCCTTGAATTGGATCACCGAATTTAAGATTCCCGTTGGCCCCTGGGCCAAATCCTTTGTGGACTGGCTGACCTCGAACGGCGAATGGTTCTTCAACCAGATCGCCTTCCTGCTGTCGAGCGCCATAGACGGCCTGCTCTTCGTGCTGCAGAAGCCTCATCCGCTGATCGTCATCGCGGCCATCACCGCCATCGCCTTTTGGCTGCGCCGCTCGATCGCGGTCGCCGTCTTCACCTGTCTCGGGCTGCTGCTGATCGTGAACCAGGACTATTGGAAGGAAACGACGGAGACGCTCGCCCTCGTGCTGGCCGCCACCTTCGTCTGTATGGTGATCGGCATTCCGCTAGGGATTGCTGCCGCCCGCCGCCCTTGGATCTATGCTGCCATGCGCCCGGTACTCGATCTCATGCAGACCATACCGACATTCGTCTACCTGATCCCGGCGCTCATCCTGTTCGGCCTCGGCATGGTGCCGGGCCTGATCGCCACCGTCATCTTCGCAATCCCCGCCCCGATCCGGCTGACGCGCCTTGGCATCATCTCGACGCCGCCGTCCCTCGTCGAAGCCGCCGTCGCTTTCGGCGCGACGCCGATACAGGTGTTGCGCAAGATCGAGCTTCCCTACGCCACGCCGCAGATCATGGCGGGTCTCACCCAGACCATCATGCTGTCGCTGTCGATGGTCGTCATCGCCGCCCTTGTCGGCGCTCCCGGGCTTGGCGTGCCCGTCGTCCGCGCGCTGAACACCGTCAATATCGCCAAGGGCTTCGAGGCGGGCTTCTGCATCGTCATCCTGGCAATCATTCTCGACCGGATGTTCCGCACGGCGGGTGAAGGAGGCGGTGCATGACCGCGGTAAGCTTTAACAATGTCAGCATCATCTTCGGCGATCGGCCGGAAACCGCGCTTGCCATGGTCGATCAGGGCAAATCGCGCGACGAAATCGGCGCCGCCACCGGCTTGGTGCTCGGCGTCGCCGATGCCTCGCTGACGATCGAGGAAGGCGAGATCCTGGTGCTGATGGGCCTTTCCGGCTCCGGCAAGTCGACGCTGCTGCGCGCCGTCAACGGGCTCGCTCCCGTGGTGCGTGGTGATGTCGCCGTCTCCACGACCACCGGCCCCGTCAACCCTTACAGATGCAATGCCAAGGCGCTGCGGGATCTGCGCACGCACACCGTCTCCATGGTGTTCCAGCAGTTCGCTCTCCTGCCATGGCGCACGGTCGCCGAGAATGTCGGCTTCGGCCTCGAGCTCGCCGGCATGCCGGAAGCCGAACGCAAGCTCCGCGTCGGCGAGCAGCTTGAACTGGTCAACTTGACGAAATGGGCGGGCCGCAAGGTCAACGAGCTTTCCGGCGGCATGCAGCAGCGTGTCGGCCTTGCCCGCGCCTTTGCCACCGGCGCCCCGATCCTGCTCATGGACGAGCCTTTCTCGGCGCTCGACCCATTGATCCGCACCCGCCTGCAGGACGAGCTCCTGGAGTTCCAGCGGCGGCTGAAGAAGACCATTCTTTTCGTCAGCCACGATCTCGACGAGGCCTTCCGCATCGGCAATCGCATCGCCATCATGGAGAGCGGCCGCATCATCCAGTGCGGAACGCCGCACGATATCGTCAAGAACCCCGCAGACCAGTATGTCGCCGATTTCGTGCAGAACCTCAATCCGATCAACATGCTGACGGCGGCCGACGTCATGCAGCCGGGCCTCGGCCAGACTGCCGCCGGCATGAGCGTCAGCGCCACGGCCCGCACCGCGACCCCGCTCATCGATATCCTCGATGCCCTTGCCCGCCAGCCAGGCAGTATCGGCATCGTCGAGAACGGCGCGATCGTCGGCACCATCTCGGCTCAGGATATCGTTGCCGGCCTCACCCGCCATCGCCGCAAGCAGGAAGCTTGATGTTTTCCATCCGCTTTGTCACAAAGTGGATATGAAAGATCAGCCCTCGCCCTTACGCGAAACCGACGACGATGCCCGAAAGCTCGCCCGCGTGCTTCTGCGCTCCGCCAGGCACGCGGCGATTGCCGTTCTCGCCCCCGAAACCGGCTTCCCCTTCGCCAGCCGCGTGCTCGTCGCCACCGATATCGACGGCATCCCCGTCATCCTGGTTTCGCAGCTGTCGGCTCATACCAAGGCGCTCGCCAGAGACCCGCGCGCCTCGCTCCTGACCGGCGAGCCCGGCAAGGGGGATCCCCTTGCCTATCCCCGCCTGACGACCCAATGCCTGGCAGAGCCCATCGAGCACAGCAATCCATTCTACGCGCGGATCCGCGCGCGTTTTCTCGCTCGCCACCCTAAGGCGAAGCTTTATATCGACTTTCCTGATTTCCTATTCTTCCGTCTCAAGCCTGAGCAGGCCAGCCTTAATGGCGGTTTCGGCCGCGCCTACCAACTCGATGGGAACGATCTCGTAATCCAGTCGGCCGCGAATGAGGAGATTGCCGCCAGGGCAACAGAGACAGTGCGAGATTTAGTAGAACGCCACCCCGATGTGGAGGAAAGCCTTGCTACCAGGCTAAAGGCGCCGGAATCGGGTTCTTGGCGCATTTGTGGTGTGGATTCCTCAGGTTTCGACATGATTTCCGGCGATTCTCTGCTGCGATACGAGTTCGAAACCCTCGCGGTGGATGCCGATCACATTTGTTCAAACATATCTAAAATAGCATACTCGATACCTTAAATTTAGGTATATACAATCTTCGAGCCCAGTTGCTAGTTTTTGATGTCAGTCAAAATCCCGGCTGGCGGCCTGCGCCAACACACTTGATGTACGTTTCGCATTAGGAAGATAACATATGGAAACCTCTGATTTGGCCGATCACACGAACGTGGCGGCAGCTTTATTGTCGGCCATGGCAAACCCGAAGAGATTGCTGATCCTGTGTAGCCTGGTGAAGGGCGAAGTAGCCGTCGGCGTGCTTGCGACGCAGGTCGGGCTCAGCCAGTCGGCTCTCTCTCAACACCTGTCGAAATTGCGCGCTCAAAAGCTGGTCAAGACCCGCCGGGACGCACAAACCATCTATTATTCGAGCACCTCCGAGCCGGTCATGAAGATCCTGGCAACGCTCGAAGACATCTACCTCGTGCAGAACCGGAACAGATCCGCCGCTTAATGATAGCGCTGACATGAATGTCGGCCGATGCCAGGCTGCAAGGGAATGTTCCCGGAGGCTTGGCAACGATATTTCAGCACGTGAACCTTATGGCACGACCGGCAAATTTGCGATTTGCCGGTCGTGTCTTTGCGCGCCCGGTCTTTTGCTCCTTTCGCCGGCGGGGAAAGAATTGCAGCCTGATCGCGCTGAAGCGCTCGCCCCGTGATCGACCGAGACAAGTTGAGCTTCCCGTTAGGAACCGTTCTCGGGACTTTTCCCGTTGACGCCTTGGGAAGCCCTGATAATTTGACCGGGCAGTAAAAATATGGGCGTAAAGCCCCGGGAAAGGGCCGACAGCGGCCAGGAGAACAGCATGTCCAATCGCCTCAACGCACCGAACGATCTTCGCGCCTTCTGGATGCCGTTTACGGCAAATCGCCAGTTCAAGAAGGAGCCGCGTATGTTCGTTGGCGCCAAGGACATGTACTATACGACCCATGACGGCCGTCAGGTGCTGGACGGCACCGCTGGCCTCTGGTGCGTCAATGCCGGGCACTGCCGCCCGAAGATCACCGAGGCGATCCGCGAGCAGGCCGGCGAGCTCGATTACGCGCCGGCCTTCCAGCTCGGCCATCCCAAGGCCTTCGAACTGGCAAACCGCCTGGTCGACATTGCCCCGGAAGGCCTGAACCACGTTCTCTATACCAACTCCGGTTCCGAATCCGTCGAGACCGCGCTCAAGGTGGCGCTCGCCTATCACCGGGTGAAGGGCAATGGATCACGGTTCCGCCTGATCGGCCGCGAGCGCGGCTATCACGGCGTCAATTTCGGCGGCATCTCCGTCGGCGGCATCGTCACCAACCGTAAGATGTTCGGCACGCTTCTAACCGGCGTCGATCACATGCCGCACACCCACCAGCCCGGCAAGAACAACTTCACCCGCGGCGAGCCCGAGCATGGCGGCGACATCGCCACCGAGCTGGAGCGTATCGTCACCCTGCATGACGCCTCTACCGTCGCCGCCGTCATCGTCGAGCCGGTGGCAGGCTCCACCGGCGTCTTGATCCCGCCCAAGGGCTACCTGCAGAAGCTGCGCGAGATCTGCACCAAACACGGCATCCTTCTAATCTTCGACGAGGTCATCACCGGCTTCGGCCGCCTCGGCGCCCCCTTCGCCGCCCAATATTACGACGTCAAGCCCGACATGATCACCGCCGCCAAGGGACTGACCAATGGTGTCATCCCGATGGGCGCCGTCTTCGTCACCTCCGAGATCCATGATGCTTTCATGAACGGCCCGGAGCACATGATCGAGTTCTTCCACGGCTACACCTATTCCGGCAACCCGATCGCTTCCGCCGCCGCACTCGCCACGCTCGACACCTATAAGGAAGAGGGGCTGCTGACACGCGCCGCCGAGCTTTCCGACTACTGGGCCGACGCGCTGCATTCGCTAAAGGACTGCCCCAATGTCATCGACATCAGGAACACCGGCCTGATCGGTGCGATCGAACTCGACCCGATCGCCGGCGAGCCGACCAAGCGTGCCTTCACCGCTTTCCTGAAAGCCTATGAAAGCGGCCTGCTGATCCGCACCACAGGCGATATCATCGCGCTCTCGCCGCCGCTGATCATCGAGAAGCACCATATCGACGAGCTCTTCGGCAAGTTGCGGACCATCCTGCAGAACAACATCTGAGAAGCTCTGAAATTTCCGGCAAAAGGGCATGCAGCACGTCAAAGTGTTATAGCGCCGCGCGTCTGAAAGGACGCGCGGCGCTATAAGTCCACGCAGGCCGGTTTGTTGCGAAGCTGGATAGACCTCAGGTCACGGCGGCGACGGAAAGGCAGAGGGCGAATTTCTTCAACAGCCGGCGATCGAAATGCCCTTCGTTACCAAGCATCCATTTCAGTGCTTGGCTCGCGCTCCATGGCGCCCTGTACGGCCGCACCGAGGTGATGGCGTCGTAGACGTCGCAAATCGCAGCAATACGCGCATGGAGGCTGACCTGCGCCTCGGAAAGTTTGCGGGGGTAGCCTTTGCCGTCGATACGCTCATGATGGTTGAGGCATACGTCGAGAACAATCTCCGAAATGCCTTCCTGACGCGACAGGATGGCGTGTCCCTTTTCCGGATGGTCGCGGATCATCTTGATCTCGTCCTCGTCCAGGGGGCCTTCCTTGTTGAGTATCTCGAGCGGAATTTCGAGCTTGCCGACGTCGTGCAGCAATCCCGCTGTGCCGAGCATCTGAACAGTCGTCTCGTCAAGTCCGAGATGACGGCTGAAAAGGATCATCAGCGCGCTCACCGAAATCGAATGCAGGAACGTTGCCTCGTCCTTGGATTTCAGACGCGTAACGCTCAGAAAGACCGTGGGACTCTGATCGATAGACTTGGAGACTGAGGAAATCACCGGCGCCACCTGATCGACGCTGATCCCATCGCCATGCTGGAGCCGACCGAAAATGCTTTCCAGCACTTGCATGGATTTCTGGATGGTCTCGCGTGCCGCCTTGGTGTCGATCTCGATATTGCCACCTGGCAGGCCGTCAATATCCAGGCCTCTGCTGGTGTTGATGATCACGCCTGTCATGCCGTTCTTGCGAAGCTTCTGGGCATCGATTTCACGGCGCAGAAGAAATCTGCGCTTGGACAGAAAGGGATCGTGCCATGCACCCTCGATGGCCTCTACAAACATTCCGGTGCGCACCTGCCTGGCTTCGACCCGCTTGAGCATCCAGCTCTCTATTCCTGAAATAACTCTCTGTTTATTGTCGACCGTTCTTTTGCATCGCAGCAATATATGCGCGAATAATGGTTCTACCCTAATTGGTAGAATCAAATGTTAATCTCGAAACAGAATTCGAATATTCAGAAAGACGAAGAGAGCCTCCGCGAAATTCGCCAGGTTTCATCGGCGCATCGCTGACGCGGGGTACCGGCACCCTCTAGAAATCGGCAGACGGCGTCAAAATCGACGATTTCGGACGATTTCGCACGGGATCGGCTCAATTCTCGTTTCATTTTGCTATCAACTTGCGGAATCTCACCAAAATTCCTAGAAATCTTGCCGTTGCACCCATTCGAGCCAAATATGGCCGGAGGGCGCATTGATCGCGCCGATATCGATCGTCCTTGGCACGGCCTTAGGGCCGTTGAACGATCCGGAAAAGCCGGCGCGACGCTTCATCGCGGGTCGAATGACCCCATCCAAGGAGACAGACAATGACCCTCAAGACATTGACGGCGACCCTCGTCGCGTCACTCGCCTTTGCTCCGCTTGCCCACGCCGATATCACCATCGGCCTGATCGCGCCGCTGACCGGCCCCGTCGCTGCCTATGGCGACCAGGTGAAGAACGGCGCTCAGACAGCCGTCGACGAGATCAACAAGAAGGGCGGGATTCTCGGCGAGAAGGTCGTCCTCGAACTGGCCGACGATGCCGGCGAGCCGAAGCAGGGCGTTTCCGCCGCCAACAAGGTCGTCGGCGACGGCATCCGTTTCGTCGTCGGCCCGGTGACCTCAGGCGTCGCCATTCCCGTTTCGGACGTGCTTGCTGAAAACGGCGTGCTGATGGTCACCCCGACCGCGACCGCCCCTGACCTGACCAAGCGCGGTCTCACCAACGTGCTGCGCACCTGCGGACGCGACGACCAGCAGGCCGAAGTCGCCGCCAAATACGTGCTGAAGAATTTCAAGGACAAGCGCGTCGCCATCGTCAACGACAAGGGCGCCTATGGCAAGGGCCTCGCCGACGCCTTCAAGGCGACGCTGAACGCCGGCGGCATCACCGAAGTCGTCAATGACGCGATTACGCCTGGCGACAAGGATTTCAGCGCGCTCACCACCCGCATCAAGTCGGAAAAGGTCGACGTGGTCTATTTCGGCGGCTATCACCCGGAAGGCGGCCTGCTCGCCCGCCAGCTGCATGACCTCGCCGCCAACGCGACGATCATCGGCGGCGACGGCCTCTCCAACACCGAATTCTGGGCAATCGGCACCGATGCGGTAGCAGGCACCATCTTCACCAACGCTTCGGACGCCACGAAGAGCCCGGATTCCAAAGCCGCAGCCGACGCGCTCGCCGCGAAGAACATCCCGGCCGAGGCCTTCACGCTCAACGCCTATGCCGCCGTCGAAGTGCTGAAGGCCGGCATCGAGAAGGCCGGCAGCGCCGAGGATGCGGAAGCCGTTGCGACCGCGCTGAAGGGCGGCGAAGAAATCCCGACCGCCATCGGCAAGGTCACCTACGGCGAAACCGGCGACCTGACCTCGCAGAGCTTCTCGCTCTACAAATGGGAAGCCGGCAAGATCGTCGCCGCCGAGTAAACCATCGCGGACCGTCGACCACCGGGCGCCCCTATGGCGCCCGGTTTCGTTTTGCGGCACTCGCTTGTGGCGGCAGATCGGTTATAAGTTTCGGAATCGGTTGTAATGTGAGCAATGCCATGACCACCAAGCTCGAACGTCTCATCGACCAGGGCGTCGGCCGCGTGCCGGCCGATATCGTGCTGAAGGGCGGCCGTTTCTTCGATCTCGTTACCGGCGAACTCGTCCTGTCGGACATTGCGATCGGCGCCGATCGCATCGTCGGCACCTCAGGCGATTATGATGGCGAGACCGAAATCGATATATCGGGCAGGATCGTCGTTCCCGGCTTCATCGACACGCATCTGCATATCGAATCTTCGCTCGTCACACCGCATGAATTCGATCGCTGCGTTCTGCCCTACGGCGTGACGACCGCGATCTGCGATCCGCACGAAATCGCCAATGTGCTCGGAACCGCCGGCATCGAATTCTTTCTGGAATCGGCGCTGGAGACGATCATGGACATCCGCGTCCAGCTCTCCTCCTGTGTTCCGGCGACGCATCTCGAAACCTCCGGCGCCGACCTGCCGATCGAGCGCCTCCTGCCCTACCGCCACCACCCGAAGGTCATCGGCCTTGCCGAATTCATGAATTTCCCCGGCGTGATCCACAAGGATCCCGTCTGCATGGCCAAGCTTGATGCCTTCCAGGGCGGCCATATCGACGGTCACGCGCCGCTACTGTCCGGCAACGACCTCAATGGCTACCTCTCGGCCGGCATCCGCACCGAGCACGAATGCACGACTGCCGCCGAAGCGCTGGAAAAGATCCGCAAGGGCATGCATATCCTTGTGCGCGAGGGTTCGGTATCCAAGGATCTCGCGGCGCTGATGCCTATTATCACCGAGCGGCTTTCCCCTTACCTGGCACTCTGCACCGATGACCGCAATCCGCTCGATATCGCCGAACAGGGCCATCTCGATCATATGATCCGCACGGCGATCGCAAGCGGCGTCGAGCCCCTGGCGATCTACCGCGCCGCCTCGATTTCGGCCGCCCGCGCCTTCGGCCTCAGGGACCGCGGCCTGGTCGCGCC
>NZ_JALBGX010000048.1:0-49064 GCF_023006465.1 Rhizobium sp. PRIMUS64
CGCCGTGGCCGCTGCCGAGTTCGGCCGCACGGCGGGCGAGGCGAGCGTCTTGTCCTTCGATATGGGTGGCACGACCGCGAAGCTCTGCCTGATCCCGGACGGTGAGCCGAATGTCGGCACCGATCTCGAGGTCGCCCATTATCAGCGCTTCCGCAAGGGGTCCGGTTTCCCGCTGAAGATCCAGTCGATCCAGATGATCGAGATCGGCGCGGGCGGCGGTTCGATCGCCGCCAAAAACCCTCTCGGCCTGCTCGACGTCGGCCCGCACTCCGCGGGCGCCATGCCCGGACCGGCGGCCTACCAGCGCGGCGGCACCCAGCCGACCGTCACGGATGCCGACATCCTGCTCGGATACATGGGCACCGAATCCTTCGTTGGCGGCTCGTTCAAAGTGTCCAAGGAAGCCGCCCACGAAGCGATGGCCAAACTTGCCGACTCGCTCGAGGTTTCGGTCGAGCGCTGCGCATGGGGCATCCATGACCTCGTCAACGAATCCATGAGCAAGGCGGCCGCCATGCATGCGACCGATCTCGGCGTCGATCCTCGGTCGCTGCCCATGGTCGCGTTCGGCGGCGCCGGTCCGGTCCACGCCTATGGCATCGCCCGCAAGCTCGGCATTTCCCGCATCATCTGCCCGACCGGTGCAGGCGTGAGCTCGGCGATCGGCCTGTTGATCGCTCCGGTGGCAGTCGATCTTTCCGCAAGTCATCCGATGGCACTCGACGCCTGGAATATGGATGCCATGAACCGGCTGCTGGACGAGCTTTCGGCCCAGGGCGCCGAAGTCGTGTCGGCGGCGGGCGTCCCGAAGGATACGATCAGCAACCGCTACACCGTCGACATGCGCCACGTCGGCCAGGGCCATGAAATCACCGTGGTTCTGCCTGACCGGACCCTGCCGAAGGAGGAATTCCTCAGTGAGCTCCGCGGCAATTTCTTCAAGCTATACCGCGAACTGTTTGGCCGTACCGTTGCCGCTCCGCTGGAGGTCATCACCTGGCGCCTGCGCGCCGGCGGCGAAAAGGATCAGGTCACGCGCCCGCACGAGACCGTCGTTGCCGACGCGAAGAAGGGCAGCCGCAAGGTCTATTTCCAGGAGATCGGCAGCGTTGTCGAGACTGCGGTCTACGACCACTACAAGCTTCCCGTCGGCGAAGAGGTCAAGGGCCCGGCAATCGTCGAGCAGCGGGAATCAACTGCTGTCGTCGGCCCAAGCGGCGTCTTCCATGTGGATGCCCATGGCAACCTCGTGATCAACATTCACTAAGGGGTACTCAGATGTCGAAACCCGCCACCGATTTCAACGACCCGATCAACCTTCAGGTCATGTGGAACCGTCTGATCTTTATCGCAGACCAGGCTGACAACGTCCTCGGCAAGACGGCATTCTCGCCGATCGTCCGCGAGAACCACGATTACGTGACCGTCCTCCTGGACAGCAAGGGACGGGCTCTGGCGCAATGCACCTGGTCGATCCCGGTCTTCATCACCTCGCTCCCGGCTGCGGCCCAGAATTATTTCCTGCCGAAGTTCCCGGCAGACAAGCTCGAAGAGGGCGACGTGCTGGCGACCAACGATCCGGAGATCGGCACCGGTCATCTTCCCGATGTCACGATGATCACGCCGATCTTCAAGAACGGCAAGGTCGTCGCCTATGCCGGGTCCATCGCTCATCTTCCCGATATCGGCGGCGCCCCTCTGCATTCCGAAGCGAGCGACATCTACGAAGAGGGCATCCGCTTCCCGATTATCAAGCTGCTGAAGGCCGGCGTTCCGAACCAGGACGTCTTCGACATCATCGAAGCGTCGGTACGCCTTCCGACCGAAGTACGCGGCGATCTCGAGTCGATGATCGCTGCCAACAACGTCATGGGCCGCGAACTCGTCAAATTCCTGGATGAATACGGTCTCGACGACGTCGAGGACCTGGCGACCGCCATCCATTTCCGCTCCGAAGCGCAGACACGCAAGGCGATCCGGGAATGGCCGAACGGCAGCTACGCGGCCGAGGTTCTGCTCGACGGTTACGATGTCGACGTGACGCTGAAGGCTTCGGTGATCATCAAGGACGAGTCGATCCATGTCGATTACACCGGCACCTCCGATCAGGTTCTGCACTCGATCAACTGCCGGACGAACTATCGCTACGCCCATTCGGTCTATGCTCTGAAATGCCTGCTCGACCCTGAGACCCCGAATAACGAGGGCTGCATCGTCCCGATCACCGACGAGGCTCCGCTCGGCTGCATCCTCAATCCGCAGCACTGGACGGCGGGCAATTCGCGGAACCTGATCGGGCACGTCATTCCTTCGCTGATCTTCAAGGCGCTCGAAGGCGTCGTGCCCGAGAAGGTTATGGGCGACAGCGGCGGCGCGCCGATCTGGGCCGCCAATTGCGTCGGTCAGCGCAACGACGGCACGCAATATGGCTCCGTCCAGAATTTCCACGGCGGGCAGGGCGCGCGCGCAGAGCTCGATGGTCTGGACACGCTGAGCTTCCCCTCGAACTGCAAGGTAACGGCCATCGAGATGTTCGAGGTTGCCGTGCCCGTGCTGACGGAGCGGAAGGAACTGATCGCGGACTCGGGTGGAGCAGGCAAGCATCGCGGCGGTCTCGGCCAGCGAGTCGTGCTCCGCAACCTCGGCAAGAGCCCGATGAACATCTATCTGGCTTCCGAGCGTGTCCGCCATCCCTGCTTCGGCGTCGTCGAAGGGCAAAGCGGATCGGCAGGAAAGGTCATGAAGGACGGCAAGCCCCAGTTCCCGAAGGGCAAGGTGGTCCTGAAGACGGGCCAGCGCCTCGAGGTCGAGACGCCTGGCGGCGGCGGTTGGGGACCTGTGAGCGATCGTTCGTCTGCACTCATCGAGCAGGATCTTTCCGAAAACCTGATCACGGCGAAGGCTGCGCGGGAAATTTACGGCTATTCTGGCCCGATCGCTGCTGCGGCCGAATAGGGGAAAGATATGGGACTTCTTCAAGGAAAAATCGCTCTGGTAACAGGAGCCGGCTCCGGGATCGGTCGCGAGACTGCCCTGCTGCTGGCAAAAGACGGCGCCACCGTCGTGCTGACCGGGCGGCGGATCGAACCGCTGCGCGAGGTGGCGGCCTTGATCGAAGAGGCTCATGGCAAGGCCGTCGCGCGTGCGCTCGATATCGAGACGCGTGAAGAGATCTTTGCGGCCGTGACGTGGATCAAGGATAGCGTCGGGCCCGTCGACATCTTGGTGAACAACGCGGGCAGCGCAAGCAAGGTGCTGAACGCGCGCTTCTTGAGCGAGGCAGAGTGGACTTCCACCATCAACATCAATCTGACCGCCGTCTTCAACCTGACCCAGGCGGTGCTTCCGGACATGATCGCTAAGGGCGAGGGGACGATCATTACGGTCTCGTCGCTCGCGGTGATCAACCCCAACCTGCTCGGTGGCGCGGCCTATGGTGCGGCCAAGGCCGGCGTGAAGAACTTCATGACCTTCCTGCACAACACCTATCGCAATCAGGGGATCCGGGCGACGACGATCCTGCCCGGCGAGACGAATACGCCGATCATGGACAATCGCGCGCGGCCTCCTCTGGAGGAGGAACGTGCCGTCATGATGGATCCTCATGACGTCGCCCGTGCGATCGTCCTCTGCGCCAGCCTGAACAAGAGCGCCGTGATCCCCGAGCTTCACATCTGCCCGACATTCATGCGGGACACGTCAGCGGATATCGAAATTGCGCGTTGGGTCGGAGCGCCGGCCAATACGCCGGATATGCCGAAAAAATAGAATTGGGAGGACCTTGATGAACGGAGCCAAATTGCGCGCCCGGCTCTTGGCCGGCGAGGCAGTCACCATGTATACGCCGCACCACTCCTCGTCGGGCCTGGCAGCCCGGCTGGTGGAACTCGGCGCGGATTCCGTCTTCGTCGACTGCGAACACGGAACCTGGAGCTTCGACGATGTGCGCATGACTGCACAGATTGTCCGTTCTGTCGGCGGAGCGGCGATCGTTAGGCCGCATTCGCACGAACGCCCGATCATCATCAGGTATCTGAATGCGGGCGCTGACGGCATCATGGTCCCGATGGTGGACACGGCCGAGCAGGCTCGCGCCATCGTCGATGCCGTCCGTTACGCTCTTCCGTCCGACTTCGACAAACGCCTGGTGGTGGCGATGATCGAGACGGTGGATGCCATCGACAATCTCGACGAGATGCTGGAGGTCGACGGCATCGACGTCTTCTTCATCGGGCCTGGCGATCTCTCGCAGAATATGGGCTATCCGCCGGCTCCGCCCTTCGGCGAGCCGCGTCCCGAAGTGGTCATGGACAAGGTCTCGGTCGCGGTCGACAAGATCCGCGAAGCAGGCAGGGTTGCAGGCACGCTTGTTACCACCGATGAACTGCCTCATTGGCTGCAGAAGGGTGTTCAGTTCTTCTACATCCACACCGATCCCTTCCTGCGCCGCGGGATTGCCGGCATCAGGCAGACAATCTCGCGATAGCAGGCGGAACTGGGTCACCATTTCTGCGGCATCTGCTGCACGGTTTCGCGCGACATGGTCTAAAGCAATTCCAGGAAAAGCGTGAAGCGGTTTTTCGTCCGGAATTGCGTAAAAACAAAAGGCTAGGGCGGTTCCGCGCTTCCGCCAAAAGCTGAACAGCTCTAGCTTGCTTTCCAGTTCGCATTATCGGGGATCGACCGCTGAGGCACGACGACCTGGATGATGGACGGACTGTTCAGGTTTTCTTTGGCGCCATTTATGGCTTCCGCCAGTTCGCCATAGGTGTCCACCTTCCAGCCTTGGCAGCCAAAGACCTCTGCCAACTTGCTGTAATTCCATCGGTGCAGGATGCATGAATTGTAGAACGGCTTGTTACCATGGAAAACCGATGCATCGGCAAGCCATTGCTCCACGCCATAGATGCCGTTGTCCATCACGAAGATGATCGGGTTGAGTTTGAAGCGGGTTTGTGTCGAGAGGCATTGAGCGGTCATCTGAAACCCGCCATCCCCCGCAAAGACCATCAGCCTCTGTCGATCTTGCTTCGCCAGCGAAACGCCGGTCGCGGCCGGGCCGATATAGCCGATCGCCGAATAGGATGATTGTACGGTGAAACCGCGGCGAGCACCCACTTCAAGAAGCAGGCTCCCGAAATAATTCAAACTCGCGTCGGCACCAACGATAGTATTTCCGTCGATCTGCTGCTGAATGAAATCGTAGAAGCCCTGATAGGTAATTTCGCCTGCCGGATTCACGACCGGCGCTTGCCGGGCTGTTTTCGCCGGAAGACTTTGGGCTTTGCACGTCAGCCTCTTGTCAATCAGGCCGTTGACGAGATCCGCCAGCGAAACCTCTGCGTTGAAGATCGTGCCATATTTCACTGTATCCCAGGAGGCGAATGCGGTTTTATCGAGATCGATAGGCCAACCCAAATCATTGATATCAGTCAACCAGACGCCCAGCGCCAATACGAAGTCGGAGTCTTTGACCAAAGACTGAACATAGGGTGACGACGATTCGCCATCAAACACCCCGGCAAATTGGACATCGTCTTCCGATAGGATGGCCTTGCTCAAAAGCTCGGTCACGTAGGGAATCCTGAGGTCCCGAATGAGCCGCTCCGCCTGGTCGTGAAGGCCAAACCGGTCGATCTCGACACCGATCCAGATCAGGGGTTTGGTGGCACTTTGCAATCTTTCGCTGATTTGCGCGATCGACTGATTGAGACTGCCCTCGTCGGATATGTCTGGCGCCGCTTTTAATGCATTCGACGGACGCGTGCATTCCAGGTCCACCATATCCTCCAGCAACTCGATATAGACCGGACGTCTTTCCGTGATGCACTGCGTCAGCGCATAATCTATGAGCATTGGCGCAAGATGAGGGCTATCGATGCGGACGGCAGCGGCCGTTATGTATTCGAACACCTGAAGATCCGTTTCCCGCCCGCTGATGAAGTGATGCGAACTGTAGCCGGTTTGTTCGAATGTGAGCGTTTTCTTGATGCTTGGCGCACCGTTGATCAGAACGACCGGCACTTTCTCGACGTAAGATCCGGCGATCGCATTTGTTGCGCAAAGCGAGCCTGCCGAATAGGTAACGCATAGCGCACCAATTCCTTTCAGTCTCGCATAGCCGTCAGCCGCATAACCGGCGTTCAGTTCATTCACCTCTTCGATGACCTGAATACCGCTTTTCTCGACATAACTGTTCACCCATTCGATCGAATAATCACCCGCTACGGAAAACAGGTGCCCCAGGCCCAGCTCACGAAGTCTGTCGACCAGATATTGCCCAACTGTGTATGTATCGCCCATGTTCCAACGGCTCCCCTGTTGACGACAATTGACGTATTAAAACTCGCTCGCGTTATCGAATAAGCGCGGTATGTATATGTCGAATATTCCGGGGCATTTTCGTTCGGGAAATCTTTCCAGCATGAAGCGCTTGAAAGCATCATTGGTGAGTCCGTTGCCGGCGGCCTCCATGGCGACGGACAGATACTCTATATTTTTGGCAACCTCGTTCTTGTCAGCCGGAAAGCCGTGACCGGGAAGGAACAGGTCATAGTCGGACAGCAGCATACCCTGCAAAATCCCAATCCAATGCTCCATGTATTTCGTCAGATAAAGGTGCGTTCCGCTGTAGATCAGATCTTGTGCAATAAAAACGCCGACGTCCGGAAGACCGATGGTGAGAAGGAAATCGATCTCCGTATCAACAACTTCATCAAATACGTATTTGACTCCGTCGATGATTTCCGCGCCGGCGCGGACAGTTTTTTCGGGAATTACCAAGCTCTTCGGAGCGAGATTGCCCATTTTCCAATGGTCATTGACGGAATCTTGTCCGTGCTGCCTCAGGAACTCTTTCGTTTCCGGCAATGCATAAATCGGAATGTCGCTGAATGCGGCTCCCAGGCCAAACCAATGGTCGGGGTGCCTGTGCGACAGGTAGATCCGGTCGATCTCCTTGCCGATACTGTTGGCATACTCCCTGAATTGCAGCGCATAGGGAACGAGGAATTGCCCATCGACAAGAACAAGCTTGTTCCTGCTTTCGATTATGTGCGTTGCATTGGCGATGTTGTCATCCGTGAAAGCTGAAATGAAAGTATGAATACGGACATCGCCTGCTCGCCTGACGATTTTAATGGGATCCGGCAATTGCGTGACCATAGGTATCTCCCTGATTGAAGGTCGTTTGCTGAGGTTTGACGTTCACCCGGGCACGGCGGAGATGAGGGCTCCTCATTCCTGGCCAACATTCCCGGGTTGTTCCAACATGTGCGCCCGAGCGCCATCACGGATGAGATCAACGGCCGCGGGACGCGATCTTTTCCTCCAATGTCTTCAGGGCGGCGCGCGCAACGTCGTAGGCGCTGTCGACGCCCGCTTCCGGCGCGTCCTCACCGGGCCGCCAGAAGCGCCTGCGCGTCATTCGCATCGAACTCTCGAAGGGTGGAATCGCGTTGAAGACTTCGACGAGATAGGGGCCGGAATAGACCGGCTCGATTTCGTCCAGCATGATCTCCCAGGGAATCCAGCTATCTTTAACAGCGCCCCGGTCCGGCGCTGAGATATGAATGTAATTCAGCCGGTTCTGCTGTACTGCACGGGCGACATTTTTCCTGAAGATCGCCGGCCCCTGGCTTTCCATCACGACCTGGGCTGTATCGATCGTGACGCCACAGACCGGAATGTCGGCGCTTTCGAGAAAATCCAGCGCTTCCGAGACCATGGTCGGCCCGGGCGTTTCCCAATTCTTGACGGGTTCGATGGCGAGCTTCACCCCTTTCCTCGCGGAATATTGCGCCAATTCCCGGAAGATGGAGGCCGCCGCTGCGTATCGTGGCTTCATCCAATCCTGAAGCGCATCGCTCCAGATCCCTTCACCGTCATCCGTCAGCGGAAAGATGCCATAGGGGTACAGGAACGGCCCTGACATGATCGTATTCTCCCCGCCCAGCACCGAGGTGATGTCGACGCGGGATTTGAGATAGGACAAAGCCTGCTTGCGCTGTTCCTCGTAAGGGGAGGTCGGATCGAAGGTTCGCGTGGTCCCTACATTGGTTGTGAACTTCACATCCCGGAAGCCCGCCTGATCGAACGCCCTCTTGAGGCTGATATAGCTTTCGACCTCGGTGTGATGACCGACATGGGCCGATCCTGGGGCGATATGCACATCGAAGCCGGTGTAGCCGATCTCGGTAAGAGCTTTCAGATGCCTGACGAGAACCTGGGTATAGCCCGCGTCATTCGGCCTCAAATCGGCTGTAAACATAAAGAAGCTGAAATATATATCTCGCCTGCGTGCCTCTTCCATCTTCATCGCTCCAGCTGTCGCTATCCAGTAATGCGTGGTTCAGGATGATGTCTCGCCCGACATTGTCATGAGGCGAGATCCGTCCCCACCTCCTCCACATCGTCATCGGGCTGAAACAAACAGTGCGCGCCGGGCTACCATCCAAGCAGCTTGCGCAGATATTCGCGGCCCATTTTCGCGTATTGCAGCGGATTGGCCTTTGCCGGGTCCTGCTCTGCTTCGACGCAGATCCAACCGGCGAAATCCGCCTCGGCCAACGCATCGAGGATTTCCGGAAAGGTCTCTATGGAGCCGTCGCCAGGGACGGTGAAGATCCCCGCCTCGATCCCTTGCTGGAAGGACAATCCTCCGGTGTGCATCTCCCTAACCACCTTGGCGCGAAAGTCTTTCAGGTGAACATGCTTGATGCGGTGGGCGTATTTTCTGGCCAGCGCCAGTGGATCGACACCGGCAGCCGCCTGGTGCGCGGTATCGAGAAGCATGTTCACCAGGCGAGGATCCGTCTCGTCCATGAGCCGGTGGATCGCTTCCGTCTTCATCACCCCGGTCCCCAGATGCGGGTGATAGCAGAGCCGGCGGTTGCGAGCCCTGGCTTTCTCTCCCGCCTCATGCAGGCCTTCGATCAACTGCTTCCACTGGTCCTCGGAGAAATCGGGGCAATTCGGAAACAGGGCAACGGGGAGCGGATTGACCGCTCCGCCAAACTCGGCGACGACCAGATCGGCCCTGCGTGGATCGTCGCTGCCGCCTTCCATGGCTTCGAGGAAGTCGAGCTGAGCATCGACATTATCAAGCGTATGACGCTTCATCGCATTGATGGTGAAATAGGTGCTCACCCAAGGCTCGGAAATCCGCAATCCCCGGAGTTCGAGGACAGGCCGCAATATTTTCGGATCCGTCGGATATTTATGGCCGACACCGCATCCGACATAGCCGGCGAGCGCCATTTCACTCAGAGCCTGCTCGTAGGGAATTCCGATGTCGATATTGATGAAATCGTCATTCCACCAGAGCGTGGGGATGACACCGAGCCAGACCTTGGCGGGCGTCAGTCGATGCAGATGTGTTGTCATGGCAATCATCCAGTTCTTTGAAGACAAGCGGAAATGGCGTCAGTTCAGGTTTTGGAATCGAGAGCCGCAAAAGCCGGAATTTTCGGTGGAAAGGCCCAGGAGCCGAAACCAGGCCCCTTGGCGCCTGCGGGGTGGGCTCCGATCGCCTTCCAGAGCAGACCCTCGACATAGGCATCGGGAGAAACGACGAAGGTGGTATTCGCAGCCCTGGGGCCAAAGCGCTCCGTCCAGGCGGAGGACAACTCGAACCAGGTGCCGGAATACCAGAGCTTGATTAGCGCGCGGGCCACGTCTCCCAGCAATTCATTGCCCAGAATGGTCGTGCGCACTGCCTGGATACGGGCCTCACCTTCCGGCGGTGGCAGGGCGGCGAAAGCGGCCAGCAGCGCGTCGGCGATCTCGCCACCGACCACCCTGTCGAGCGTGGCGAGATAGCGTTCCGCCAGGCCCGTTCCCAGAAGATCGAACTGGGAGAAGGCCGTCAATTCGACGGAAAGACCCAGAAATGCCTCGAAACGGTTGCTCATGCGTTCACCTCCGCCTGCCGGGTGACGGCTGACTGTTTGATACCGCCGGGGATCTCATAAGTGGGGCTGCCGTTCTTGTCGGGATGTTTCGGCAGGGGATTGTGGATGAGTTCGAGGATCATGTTGCGAAATTCGAACATCGTCGGAACGGCTTCCAGCAGCAGGCTCGGCTGACCGTTATAGGCACGCGTCAAAAGCTGGAGAAATTCGCCATAGCGCGTGTTGAAGGCGATCGCCGCCTCACGCAGTTCCGAGCCTTCGTGTATGTCCTTCACTTTCAGGTTCTCTTTTATGGGATAGGCGCCTTCCCAATCGACCTGTAACTGCGGACCTGTGGGGTGGCCGGGCTGGTCGCCCTTCTGGTAGTAGCGGCCTTTGACCAGTTCCTCGAAACGGTAGTAATGGGCCAGTTCGTGGTCGTCATCGTCGTAGATACCACCACCGTCGCCTTCGCCCTGTTCAATGATGAGGTCGATGGCTTCCAAGGCGCTTTTGAGATCGGTCACGGGAAACAATTCGCCGCCGCCGGAGTAATAATATTCCGAGGTGATCTGGCGCGAACCGTCGCCGGTAAAGATGGTTGTGCCCGCCCCATGCGCTTCGGCTTCCAGGTATTTGATGCCCTCCGCGATAGTCGAGTAGAACTCACCGATACTGAAGAAATGGAGGTCCTCATGCCTCGGATGGCTGGCAAGCGCGGTGATATCAGTTGGAGTTTTGCGATATATCAGGCCCTTGCCGACGAGATGTTCAGGACGCTGGGCCGGCCGCTCGATTTTCAGGAAAGTCGCCAGCGCCTCACGGCTGAAAGCCTGGATACTGACCTTGAAATCGGTCTCACCGTCCGGCAGGGCGGCGGGATAGCGGGCTACGAAGTCCGGCCTGACAAGATCCGGCGTGCCGCCGATGGCATTGAGAATATTGGCCGCAATGGTCAGATGCAGCATTTCTTCTACGACGATCACGCGCAGAACCTGGGTCGCATCCTGGTTGACGCCGGGCTTGATCGAGTAAAGCGCCGTCAGATACGGCGGAATCGTCGCATGTTCGAGCTGCATCGCCCGATAGAGAAACTCTTTCAGCTCATCGAGCGTCTTAATGCTGTAGGAATACATGCTCAAGCTCCATGAAAGATAAGTTGGGTGCACAGGTCGGCTTCGTGTCGCTTGCGTCGAGACCGTCGGTTCGTTCCAAGCAGAGGATGCCGGTCTTCATTCAATGCAGAGACTTCAGAATGTCGCGGCCGCTTCGGAAGCACATGGCGGCCAGCGTCAAGGTGACATTGGCCGTGCCGATCGTTGGCATGCTGCCGCCGCCCACGAGATAAAGGTTTTCGTGGTCCCAGCTGCGCTGGTTCTTGTCCACGACGGAATTGGTCTTCGTCGTTCCCATGATATGGGTGCCGGCCAGATGATTGCCGCCGCGGATCGCATAGCCTTGCCCCTCATAGGCCACATAGCCGAAATCGCTGGGGTCGTATTTGGTATGATCCTGCGCGCCCAGACGCGTAAAGACGGTGCGCGCAAACTGGCGGCCATAGGCGGCACCCTTCATGGTATATTCCGGAACCGTGAAGGACAGGATGGGCCGCATGTTGCCCAGAGCATCGGTATATTGCGGGTCCACCGCGATGCGGTTGCTTTCGACGGGCATGACCTCGATCATGAATGCCAGCAGTAACTGCCGCGAAACCTGGTCGATCATGCCGCGCCGAAGATCCGCCCCGTAGAGGTTGTGATCATCCACTAGTTCCAGAAGGTCGGAGGTCGGCGCACCCGTGGCCCAACCCCAGCCGTCGTTATGGATATCGATGGCGAAGGCGGCCTGCCTTTCCCGGAAAGGGCCGTCCCGCAGGTCCACGATACCGCCCGTCGAACTGGTTCCGCGCATCGTGCCGCAGATTTCCGGCATCAGCGCCCAGTTCAGCAGATAGGCGTGGTCCATCAGATTGCGTCCGACAAGACCACTGGTGCTGCGCAGGCCGGAGGCCAGCATGAGACGCGCCGTTTCGATCGCGCCTGCCGCAAGCACGAAAACCTTGCCCTTCACGGTGATGGTCTCGTGGGCCGGTGAGGCCGGGTCCTTGTAAATCTTCACCTCGAGGGAGCGGACTTTTCCGTTATCCGGATCGATGTTGACCTTTGATGCGACCGCCTGCGGCAACAGTTCGACAAGCTGCTCGCCCCTTTTCCCGTTTACCGCGAACGCCTTGGCAAGCGTTTTGCCGGAGTGGTAGCGCGCTTGCACGGGACAGAGCGGTACGCAGTTGGTGTTGCCCTGGCAGCGACCTCCCTCTTCGACCTGATGCGTATCGACTGCGCCGATGGGGCGGTAGCCCTTCCCACCGTCATAGGCCGGGTTCGGTATGCTGTTGCGCCCTTGCGGATAGGGCCTGACCTTCAGGGGATAAGTCTTGTCGTAAAGTTCGACACTGGTGCCTTCGATGCCCTTGTTGACCTGCTGATCCAGATAGGAAAGCGGCAGGCCGCGCATGGGAAAGACATAGTCGCCCGGGAAGGTCTGCCCCAGATATTGCTGATCTTCGACATCCGCCGATACGCCGATTTCCCGCTCGGCCAGGCGGTAATCATCCTCGACTTCCTCAAAGCTCAGCGGCCAGTCCAACCCTTGGCCGAAAATGGTGCGCGTTTTGAAATCCGAGCGAAGCAGGCGGGGCGTTTTCGCCTCCCAGTGCATGGTCGTTCCGCCGAAAATACGGGTATATGTCGTATCGCTGACATAGGGGCCGGATTGAACGATATAGGTCGAGCTATTGGTTTCCCCCGCCTGCAGCTTGCGAAGCTGCGGGCTGCGGGGCATGGCCGCGTTGGCATTCAGCGGAAAGGGCGACTGGTTGTCCTTGGAGGCTGCCGAATAGAACGTCGTCAACAGATTGTCATAGCCTGCCAGAGTGCTATTGGCACCGGTTCCGGCTTCAAGGATAAGGACACGCTTGCCCGCCTCCGCAGCCTGCTTGGCAATGATTGCTCCGGAAATGCCGCTGCCGACGATGACGATATCGTAGTCGTCAGACGTAGCGACGGTCTTGGCATCGGCTTTTATCGCGGATTCGAGGGGAAAAAGCACGTTGGTCCTCCATTATTGCCGGAAAGCCGCATCAGGCTTTGCGGATCATGCCGTTCTGGATTCAATCGAGATTTCAGGCCGGACGGCCTGAAATCGTCATGACCTCGCGCCGCGGGAGTTTCGGGGTTTGGACTTGGCAGCGGCCGGGGCGGCGGCGGAGCGGGCTCTGACTGCCGAGAGAAAGGAGGCGTAGCTCCAGGTCAGATTCCGGACGCTTTTCTCGTAGCCAACGGTTCCATCGAACTGTTCGCTCAGCTCATAGTGATCGCTGTGATAGACGATGGCGCGCAGCATGCCGTCGGACGAAGCCCGCAAGGCAGCGGACGCGTCGGCGGCGCTGCTGGATGCGCCAAGTCCCAGTTCCGCGAAGAAGGGCTCGGAGAATTGATCGAGGGGGATGGCGCCGCTGGCCGCGATGGCATTGGCAAGCCGATATTGAAACTCGGCGAAGTTGGCGGTGCACAGAGCCCAGGGATGCCCGCCGACCACCGGGGCCGCCACATCGCCATCGTAATGGTCGCCTGGATAACGCCCGAAGAGTGGTCCGAGCCCTTTGGCCGCGTCGGCGCCATTGATCGGGTAATAGTTCGAAGACGAAGGATCGGCCCACTGGCGCCGCAGGATGGCCGCGGTTGCCAGAAGCTTGGTATCGGTCGGCTCGATCCCGCCATAGCAGACCGAAGAGACGATATCGATGTTCGCGTCGTAACCGGCTTGCTCCGCGGCATCCAGAATGCTCACATAGAGCTGCCCGTTCCAGTGTGTGGCCAGCTGGTTTTCCAGCCAGGAGATGGCATCGGCCACCCCGGCAGGCACCGCAATGCCGATCGTGTTTGTGGAAATTTCCCGGAAAAAGCGCAGCTGTACGGCTCTTGCGAAAAAGGAATAGCCCTCATATTCCTCCCAGAGATTTGTGGTCTTGTTCTGGTAAACGTCGAGAAGATAAGAGAGGTTTGTTTCGACCAATTGTTTGGCGATCGTCTGCGTGGCGCCATCCAGCTGATCGAACAAGGTCAGGATCGCAATCGACTGAATGGCCGGCCCGTCATTCTGCTCCGACCACGGACGAACCTCGCCGGTGATGGTGAAGCAGGCGTGGCCAAGTGTGACGGTCGCGGAATTCTTCGCATTCGCCTGGCAGAGCGCGGCGAAGTTCACGTAGTCGACCAAGCTCGGCAAAACTCCGCCCGGAACGGGCAGCAAGCCGGCAAGTGCGATCTCGATGGCCGTAATGGCCCCGTCGCGGACCCAATTGAAAACATAGTCCTGGTCGACACCCGGCGTGTTCGCGGGATAGGAGGGTGCGGCGATGACGCAGCCCGGGGCCGAAAAGACGCCGGGCGATGCCGGATCCTCGATGACATAACCATCGCTTGTAATGTTGCGCATCATCAGAAGAGAAAAATAGCGCGACAATGCAACTAGATCGGTCTGCTCGAAGGCAGGCCGCGGTTTGACTGCAGGCGCAGCGGCGCCGATATGGGCCGGGTTCGCCCCTGTCATGGACTGACTCCAAAGCGCAACTGTCATTGACTGACTCCAAAATCGGTTGAGACTTGTTGGGACCAGATCGAGGAAATATTCCGGATCCGGATGGGAGAAATATCGCGGCCGAATGGGTGGCGATGCGCTTTTTCGATAATTTCCGGGCAGCGTATTTATAGTTTCACGTCAAAAGCCGACGCCAACGACCCTTCTGCGTTGAGAGTGAAAACAAGGTCTCTGCGGCGGCGAGGGCAGGGCGGGCTGGCTGCCCTGTTGTGTCGCCGTTGAAGCTTTAGCTAGAAAGATCGTCGACGATCTGCTTTTTAGCAACCTAAACGTGTTGATCTCAGGTCAAAAAATCTCACAGAATTGCGCTTGGCGTTACGGGTGCTCCGGAGGGATGGATTCGACCAGCCCAGCGAGATTGGACCGTGTTGCCGCAGACCGGTTGCGCAACGCCAGAACCATTTGCAATTCCGTGGCGGAGATCGCGCTGTTCCTATGCCAGTCCATGGTGCCTCGCCCGAGCAGCAGCCAGTCGAGGGAGACATCCAGCAGGTCGGCGAGCGCGCAGGCGCTTTCCAGCGAGGTATGGCCACCATTCTGCCAGCGTGAGACGGCGGCGACGGACACGTCTAGTTCGGCCGCCAGGGCGTGAACTTTCCGGAATTTGCCCCGGGATATCGCCTCTCGAATACGTTTGCCGCGTGCCATGTCGTGGGTCATCAACAATCCTCCCGTTGGTTGCGTTAAAATTGGCAATTACCAAGAGCTTTCGATCGACGAACATCAGAAACTTCTTATGAAAGGGGAAGGCAAAGCGAAGCACCGGTCAACCTGGTGAAATATCCAGATTGCTCCCGGTCGACCTCCTGTTGTGAAACGTCAGCACATCAGGAGGGACGGATATGTTGCGGATACTCACCAAAGACATGCTCGAGACCGATCGACGTGCTTTCGATGAAATGTTCCGGGCACGCGCCGCCGTTTTTCGCGATCGGCTAGGATGGCAGGTCGATGTCCGGGACCAGTGGGAAAGGGACCGATACGACGAGGCGGAAGATCCCGTCTATCTCGTCACGCAACGGCCTTCCGGCACGCTGACGGGTTCGCTGCGCCTGCTGCCGACCACAGGAGCGACGATGCTCAAAAGCGAGTTCCGGCATTTCTTCGATCAGCCTATCGACGTCGATAGCCCGACGACCTGGGAATGTACCCGCTTTTGCCTTCATCCGCTTGCCGGAGAGATAGACCAATCGCGCACGGTCGCCACGGAACTGCTCTCAGGGCTTTGCGATCTTGCCTTCGACACGGGTATCGAAAGCATCGTCGGCGTCTATGATGTCGCGATGGTCGGGGTGTACCGCAGGATCGGCTGGAGGCCGACGCCGCTTGCCCGATCCCGGCCCGAGATCGGCAAGCTGTATGTCGGCCTATGGGACGTGACGGCGGACAATTGTCGGACACTTCGGGCCAACCTGTCTCGACTTCTGGAGCAAGCCTCTCCCAATCCTGCCAGAGCTCTCGCCGATAGCGGCATGCGGTAAGCGTCGTCGCTGTTCTGCCGCCCAGCAGTGGGATAGGTCTCGCCAGCTCTTTAACCTGTTCTTCACATCGCGCCATGGTTGCCATAAAATATGCTGTTCTCGGCAGCCGCGAAATGTTACCACTGCGAGCAGTCAGGAAAACACGCAACCACGAGTCCATCTCATGCTGAGCAGTTCTCGTTTTTTCTACAGTTTGGACCGAATTTCCGCATCGCCGACATTGCGGGATCTCGAAACGACGCTGGACGAAGTCCGCCACATCTATGCGATATCGCACATGGTTCTGCATGTGACCCGCTCCTCGGGGGCGACGGCCAGCAATCCATTGCTGATGTTGACCTACCCGCCCGAGTGGGTGAAGCAATATCTTGAGCGGGACTACTTCAGCATCGATCCCGTCGTGCGCCTCGGCCGGCGCGGCTTCCTGCCCGTGGAATGGTCTGCGTCTAAATGGGATTCAGGCCAGGCATATGGCTTCTTCAAGGAGGCTATGGCCTTCGGTGTCGGCCGGCAAGGCGTAACCCTGCCGGTGCGCGGACCTCACGGAGAGCGATCGCTGTTTACGGTGACCTCCAATCACCCGGACGCCTACTGGCGACAGTTTCGCATGGACAGCATGCG
Organism: Rhizobium sp. PRIMUS64; assembly: GCF_023006465.1. NCBI lineage: Bacteria > Pseudomonadati > Pseudomonadota > Alphaproteobacteria > Hyphomicrobiales > Rhizobiaceae > Rhizobium > Rhizobium sp. PRIMUS64. The sequence goes on from NZ_JALBGX010000048.1 coordinate 16,652, forward strand.
CGACCTCCAGTTTCTCGCCCACCATCTCCACGACAGGGCGATGGTTCTGTCGGGGATGAGAAAAATAACCGATTTTCGGCAATTGTCGCGCCGCGAACTGCAGTGTCTTGAGATGACGGCCAATGGCTTGCTCGCGAAGCAGATTTGCGCCCGCCTGTCCATTTCGGTAAGCGCGGTGCAGCTCTATCTCGCCTCGGCGCGGCGGAAGCTAACCGTCGCCACGACGAGCGAAGCGGTCGCCAAGGCCACGGCGCTCGAACTGATATAGACTTGGTGATCGCGGTTCAGCGCCGGCCCCTCGTGCGCGTCGCCAGAACATTGCGGATCGAGAAGCTGGAATGGATCCTGAGGACGCCGGGCAAGGTCGAAAGGATCTCTTTGTGGATCCGCTCGAACTCGCCCGCATTGGCAACCTCCACCCGCAACAGGTAGTCCGAGCCACCCGTCATTAGAAAACATTCCCGGATCTCGGGATGCCGGCGAACCGCCGCCTCGAGGCGATCAAGATAGTCCTCTGTCTGGCGCTCTAGGGTGATGTTGATGATCACGGCGATCATCTCATCTGCATTGCCGGTGTCGACCAGCACCGTATAGCCGCGGATCACGCCTGATTTTTCCATGATCTTGATGCGCCTGAGGCAGGCCGAGGGAGAGAGGCCGATCTCGGCGGCGAGCTTGGCGTTGCTCATGCGCGCATCGAGGCGCAGCAGTCTCAGGATATTGCGATCGATCGCGTCGAGAGCGGGCATGAGAGATTGTTCCAAATTTTCGTTGATGATGCGGTTAATAAGCAAATCAAGCAATAATCGACTGCTGAATGATAGGCAATTTCGCTCATTATTTCATAAACTCCTTGAAATCGAAAAGGGGTGGACATGGATAGCGATATTTTGGCTTCCCGCACACGCATCGCTACGACCGCGCAGGGAGCCACGGGCTATCTGACGATCGATCTTGCCGCCCTCGGCCGCAACTATCGCAAGCTGGTATCGATGCTGGGGCCGGTCCGTGCGGGCGCCGTCGTCAAGGCCGATGCCTATGGCCTCGGCGCCGAGCGGGTCGCGAGAACGCTCTACGGCGAAGGTTGCAGGCATTTCTTCGTCGCCCAGTTTGTCGAGGCCGTGAGGCTCCGGCCGGCTCTTGCGCAGGACGCTCAGGTTTTCGTGCTGAATGGCTTGCAGCCGGGCAACGAGATCGCCTGCGCCGAGATGGGCATCGTCCCGGTTCTCAATTCGCTGGCGCAGTGGCGGCAATGGTCGGCGGCTGCGCGCATTCTGAAGCGCTGCCTGCCTGCTGTCCTGCAGTTCGACACCGGCATGTCGCGGCTCGGTTTTCCCAGGGAAGAGCGAGCAGAGCTGGCCGCGGCACTTCGCGATGGCACCAATGTCGAAATCCTGTTCATCATGAGCCATCTGGCGTCGGCCGATGACATGGATAGCGAGCAGAACGGCGAGCAGTTTGCCGAGATGTCCCGTATTGCCGATGAATTTCCGGGTTTCGATATTTCCTTCGCCAATTCCGGCGGCGTTTTCCTGGGCGAGGCCTATCACGGCGTGCTCGCCCGCCCCGGCATCGCGCTTTATGGCGGTGCTCCGAATGCCGGCGAGAAGAACCCGATGGAGCCGGTCGTCAGCCTTGATGTCGCCGTCGTGCAGACGCGCAGCGTGCCGGCGGGTGCTAAGGTCGGCTATGGCGGCGCGCATGTCACGCAACGCGAAACGCGTCTCGCCACCATTGCCGCCGGCTATGCCGATGGGTTGCCGCGGAGCCTCAGCGACTGCGGCGCCGTTTATTTCAAGGGCATTCGCCTGCCGATCGTCGGCCGCGTGTCGATGGACAGCGCGACCGTCGACATATCAGCGCTGCCCGAAGGCGCTCTGACCTTCGGTAGCCTTGTCGAAGTGCTAGGCCGCCATCAGACGCTCGAGGACATTGCCCGCGACGCCGGCACCATTTCTTACGAAATCCTAACCGGCCTGGGCGATCGTTATCACAGGCAATATCGCTGAGAGCCGGCGGCTCCATCATTGGGAACATCATGAAGGTCATCGTTCTAGGAGCCGGCATCGTCGGCGTCACATCCGCTTATCAATTGGCCAAGGCCGGCCATGACGTCACCGTCGTTGACCGGCAGTCGGGTCCGGCGCTGGAGACGAGCTTTGCCAATGCCGGGGAAGTCTCCTTCGGCTATTGCTCGCCATGGGCAGCGCCCGGCATTCCTATGAAGGCCATGAAGTGGCTGTTCATGAAGCATGCGCCGCTCATCCTGCGCCCGAAGTTAGACATGGCCATGCTCTCCTGGATGGCAAGGATGCTGTCGAACTGCACCTCCGAGCGCTATGCGATCAACAAAAGCCGCATGCTGCGCCTTGCCGATTACAGCCGCATCGCGCTGGCCGAACTTCGCGCGGAGACCGGCATCGCCTATGACGAACGCATGCAGGGAACCCTGCAGCTGTTCCGCACGCAGCAGCAGCTCGAGGCCTCGGCAAAGGATGTCAAGGCGCTGGCTGCCGACGGCATTCCCTATGAGGTGCTGGACCGGGACGGCTGTGTCCGCTTCGAACCGGCGCTCAGGCACGTGCGCGACAAGATTGTCGGCGGTCTGCTGACGCCGAAGGACGAAACCGGCGATTGCTTCAAGTTCACCAATGCGCTGGCTGCCAAGGCCGAGGCGCTCGGCGTCCGCTTCGCTTACGGAACGACGATCAAGGCGCTGGATGTCGAAGCCGGCCGGGTGCGTGGGGTCATCACCGATCGTGAGCGGATGAGCGCGGAGGCGGTGGTGATCGCGCTCGGCAGCTATTCGCCGCTGCTGCTCAAGCCGCTCGGCATCCGGCTGCCGGTCTATCCTGTCAAGGGCTATTCGCTCACCATCCCGATCACCGATGCGTCGCGCGCGCCGGAATCGACCGTCATGGATGAGACCTACAAGATCGCGATCACCCGGCTCGGCGACCGCATCCGCGTCGGCGGCATGGCTGAAATATCAGGCTATACCAATGATCTCGGCTTGGCCCGCCGCAGCACGCTGGAACATTCAGTTACCGATCTCTTCCCCGGTGGCGATATTTCCAAGGCCTCCTTCTGGTCCGGCCTGCGGCCAATGACGCCTGATGGCACGCCGGTCATCGGCCCGACAAAAGTCGCCGGCCTCTTTCTCAATACTGGCCACGGCACACTTGGCTGGACCATGAGCACCGGTTCGGCGCGGCTCATCGGCGACCTCGTCAGCGGCCGCCAGCCGGAAATCGACGCGAGGGATCTCGCAATCAGCCGCTACGGCTGAAACCGCCCGGGTAACGCAAAACAAGATGAGCATGATTGCGCAAATCCATTATCACTTGTGAACATCGTCTTTAGAGGTCCCGTATGTCGGTTAATTCTCATATCCAGAACAATGGCGGCCTCACCCGACAGCTGGCGGCGCAGAACATGTCGTTTCGGGAAACGGCGCACAGCGGAACAGACCCGGACGAGCTCTCGGAGATATTGTCGACACCAAACTCCCCGATCAAGGTTTCGGCGGAAGGCAATATGCCCATTGCATTCCACTGCAATTTCATCTCCGTCGGAGAGGTAGCAGTTGCCGACTGCACCTATGAAGGCACGGTTCTCGTCAGGCGGGAGGCGCCCTGCGACAGGATGATCGTTTTTCTGCCGATGGAGGGAAACGCATGCTTCGACGGCATGAGGGAGCAAATATATTCGGTTCCCGCTCGTGGCACGATCCTTGAAGCAGGTCGTGCCACAGGTGCTCGCCTGTTTGGCCCCCGCCGTCATTTCGGCCTGTTCATCGATCAGGCAAAGATCATCAGCCACCTCACGCAGATGTTCGAGCGAACGATCAGCGGCGATATCGATTTTCATCCTCACATCGATCTGACGGCCGGCCCGGGGCTTGTATTGCAGCAGCTTGTCTCGAGCCTCCATCGCGGCCTTAGCGGCAACGGGCCGCTGCAACGGTCGCCGCTGGCCGTCGGCTCGCTCTTCGACGCGGCGGTCTACCTGCTTCTGGAAAGCTGCCCCAATCGCTATTCGAACCAGCTTGCGCTCCCTGCTCCGGCACCAGCCCCACGCCATGTGAAATGGGCGATCGACTTCATGCAGGAACACATCGCCGAGCCGATTTCGCTCAACGATATCGCGATGGCCGCCAAGGTAAGCGTTCGCACTCTGCAACAGGGTTTTCGGCAGTTCAGGGATACGACTCCGATGGCCTACCTGCATGAACTTCGCATGGCCGCGGCCCATCGCGATTTGCTCGCGTCTGATGCGAAGCAAGGCATTGCCGACGTCGCGCTCAGATGGGGATTTACGCATCTGGGGCGGTTTGCTGCCGAATACAGGAAGCGTTTCGGCCAACTACCGTCACAGACCTTGAAGCGCTGAGCTCCGTCTCGGTGTGCCGGATGGTTCCGTCGACGATGGACCAGGCGTCCGATCGCCGACGGGAGCGGCACGCGGGATGCGGATCTATGCCGCGCGCTTCAGGGCATCGCCAAGTGTCGAAACAATTCTGTCGATCTGGGTTTTCTCGATAATGAGCGGCGGGGAAAGGGCGATAATGTCGCCGGTCACCCGGATCAGCAGGCCCTTGTTGAAGCAGTCGACGAAGATTTCGTAGGCGCGGGTTCCCGGCGCGCCGTCACGAGGAGCCAGTTCGACTGCGCCGACCAGTCCGAGATTACGGATGTCGACGACGTGAGGGAGGCCTTTCAGCGAATGGAGGGCCTCTTGCCAATACTCGGCCAAATCGGCTGCGCGGGTCAGCAGGCCTTCCTCCTCGTAGATCTCCAGAGTAGCGAGCCCGGCCGCGCAGGCGACCGGATGGCCGGAATAGGTGTAGCCATGGAAGAGTTCGATCGCATTATCAGGTCCGACCATCAGGCCGTCATAGACCTTGCGGCTGGCAAAGACCGCGCCCATCGGGATCGTGCCGTTGGTGATGCCCTTTGCCGTGGTGATCAGGTCGGGCACGACGCCGAAGTAGTCGGTTGCGAAAGGCGTGCCGAGACGCCCGAAGCCGGTGATGACCTCGTCGAAGATCAGCAGGATTCCGTGCTTGTCGGCGGTTGCGCGCAGCTTCTCCAGATAGCCCTTCGGAGGCAGAACGACGCCTGCCGATCCCGACATCGGCTCGACGATGACGGCCGCGATGGTTTCGGCGCCGTGCAACTGCACCAGGCGCTCGAGATCGTCCGCCAGTTCCACGCCGTGAGCGGGAAGGCCCTTTGAAAATGCATTGCGCCCGATGTCGAGCGTATGGCGCATATGGTCGGCCGGTATTTGCGGGAAGACCCGCCGGTTGTTGACGAGACCGCCAACGGAAATGCCGCCGAACCCGACGCCATGATATCCCTTCTCACGCCCGATGATCCGCGTGCGGGTGCCCTGGCCGATCGCCCGCTGATAGGCGATGGCAATCTTGAGCGCCGTATCGACCGATTCCGAGCCTGAGCCGGTGAAGAAGATCCTGTCGAGCTTGGCTTGCGGGCCGCCCGGCGCGTTCGCAGCCAGCTTCGAGGCAAAGTCGAAGGCGATCGGATGCCCCATCTGGAAGGTCGGTGCATAATCCAGCGTTGCAAGCTGTCGTTCGACGGCTTGGGAAATCTTCTTGCGGCCGTGGCCGGCATTGCAGCACCAGAGCCCGGCCGTGCCGTCAAGCACCTGATTTCCATCGATGTCGGTGTAGTACATTCCCTCGGCTGCTGCGAGAAGCCGCGGTGTGGCCTTGAATTGCCGGTTCGCAGTGAACGGCATCCAGAAATTTTCAAGTACGGGTGCGTTCGTTTTGCTGAGCTGGTCCATCCTGGCCTCCTTTGGGGTGGCGCCGAGAATGGCAATTTCTCCCTTTCAAACAAGTCCTTTTCTTTGTCGGCGCAAACTGTTGAAATTCAAAGGATGTAAAGATATAATTTTGGATATTCTGGACAACACAAACGAACCGCATCATGTCAGTCGATATCGGCAACCGTCTTCGCCATCTCCGCATCGCCCATAAGCTTTCCCAGCGTGAGCTCGCCAAGCGCACCGGAGTGCCCAATTCGACGATCTCGCTGATCGAATCGAACGCCTCCAATCCCTCGGTCGGAGCCCTGAAGCGAATTCTGGACGGCATCCCCATCGGTCTGGCGGAATTCTTCGCCTTCGAGCCCGAGCGTCCAAGGAAGGCCTTCTATGCCGCCGAGGAGCTGGTGGAGATCGGCAAGGGCGCAATCTCCTACAGGCAGGTTGGGGAAAACCTGTTCGGACGCAGCTTGCAAATCCTCAAGGAATGTTACCAGCCGGGCGCCGACACTGGAAAGGTTCCCCTTGTTCACGAGGGCGAAGAAGGCGGGATCGTGCTCTCGGGAAGGCTCGAGGTGACGGTCGATGACGAGCGGCGGATCCTCGGGCCGGGTGACGCCTACTATTTCGAAAGCAGGCGCCCGCACCGCTTCCGCTGTGTCGGGCCGGTGCCCTGCGAGGTCATCAGCGCCTGCACGCCGCCGACGTTCTAGTTCCTGCCCTCGATCCGGGCAAGTACTCCGTCGAGTGCAGCGGTCAGGGCGGCAAGGCCGCCCTTCTTCTCGAAGTCTGAGTAAACCTGCTCGTTAAGTCCGCCCTTGGTCGCAAATTCGCGGCTCAGCGCGCTGAACGGTTCGTTGCCGGGGCTGTTCGCTTTCTGCGCCAGGCTTGCAAAGAGCGGGGCAATGTAGGCCTGTCCCTTCGCCTTTTCGAGGCCGCTTCTTTCCAGCCAGACGGCAACCTGCTCCATGATGCCGAAATAGGTCGACATCATTGCGCTCGCTGCCGCGAGAAGATCATATTCCTTCCTCGACTGGCATTGGACAGTCGTTCCGAGCGCATCGAAAAGCGCTGCGACGGCGGTATCGGGCGGATAGATGGCCGTGACGCCTTGCCGGCCGGCGACGAAGGGCAGGGGTATCGCCTGCACGAGATGCACGTCGGCGCCGATCCATTCGGAGAGGGCCTGGCGCTCCGTTGCCGCAACGAGGCTGACGACCATTTGGCCATCCCTGAACGATAGCGCGCGCACGACCTCCTCGGCGACCTGCGGCCGTATCGCCAGGAATACCATGTCGCTGCGCTCGACGACGTCCTGATTGTCCTTGGCAATTCTCACGGCGGCGAATTCGTCAGCCAACGTCGCGGCGATGTGAGCGCTGCGTGGAGACACGTGAATCTCGGATGCATAGGCCGGCTCAGTGAGAAGCCCGCGAACCATCGCTTCGGTAATCGCGCCGGTGCCGACGAATCCAATACGGTCGATTTTCATTTGATTGCTCCGCAGCCCGCAGCCGGCCCTACGCGACATCACCGCGCCAAACCAGATAGCCTCCAACACGACGAAGGCAGCGGTTGCCGTCTTCACCCAACTCCCCCGCGACTATGCACCCAGCAAGCTTTGGGTCAATGCCGTCCGCCGTAGCTGTATGGCGGACTGTTGGGAACGATCGGCCCGCAGAGGACGAAATCCGACAGACTCTGGAGCTTACTTGTAAGTGATCTTGTCGCCGACCCTCGGGCGATTGAAGTAATGGCGATCGAAGCTGTAGCCATTCTGCCCGGTGAAGTTTGAAAAGAACGCCGAGACCGGCGTCGTCAATGTGTACTGCACCCTGGTCAGCACCACCTGTACGCCGTCATCCTGGATCTCCGAAGGGACCTCGATCGTGCTCGCCGTGCCGGAGTTCAGTGCGGAGGTGTTGAGTGCTGCAGACCAGTTGACCGTAGCGCTGCCGCTCTTGGCAATATCGTCCACCGCGACGGTGATCGTGAGCCCTGTCGTCTCATAGGGCTGCAGGATGAAGCTGGCGCCGGAGAGAAGTTTGGCGACATCGGACTTCGTCCAGGAGCCCTGCTGTGAAATCATATCGCCTGTGGAAGAGGCGATCTCGTCTATCTTTCGGCTGACCGTGAGCGCATGGCCGAGATCGACGGTGCCGAACAGCAGCATCACCAGGATCGGCAGGACCAGCGCGAATTCCACGCCCGAAGCCGCCGACCGGTCGCGCATGAGATGACGGGCGCGGGATTGGGCGAGGCGGAAAAGGGACTGGCTCCGTTTCATCATGTCAGAAAGGCTCGTTGCGGAAGAGAACGGAAGATCCGAGTAGGTAGCGGCCGTCGGAAAGCTTGGCGCTCGACAGGCTGAAGAAATTGACGACGGCTGTCCATGGCAGGAACGTCTGAACCAGGATGTAGTCGCTGCCCTTGCCGATATCATAGGTCTCGGTCACAGTGAGATTGCCGCTGTCATCGATGGGATCCGTGCTGGCGGCGGACGAGAGGTCGGAAAGCACGATCACCTTGACCAGGAGACCGCTGGAGCAGCTGAACGAGAGAAGCATGTCGTTGCAAATCCTGGCTTTGAAATCGGCCAGCGTAATCTTCGAAGATGCAACCTCGCCGGTGCGGATCATCCGGGAGATCTTGTGAACCGAAGCGTCCAGCGCCGAATTGACGAAGAACATCAGCGACACTTCGATAATGCCGAAAATCATGATGAAGAGCGGCAGAGCCAGGATCGCAAATTCGATCGCAGCGACCCCTTTGCGATCGCCAAGCAGCCGGCGCAACGATGCGAAGCGTTTCCCTCGTCTCATTGGGTCAGCCGGACGGATGCGAGATATTGGGTGAATAGCGCCGACAGGCCTGCCGTGATCTCGGCCGACGACGAGGCTGAGAGGAACAAGCTCTTGGACGATGCGCAGTCGGAAAGCGCATAGGGGATGTAGTCGCGCCTGGTGATGCTGGTCGACACGCCGCTTTGCATGGTACCACCATAGGTGCCCTTCCAGTTGGCGCTTGCCATGGTCGAGCCGACGGTTGCGTTGTAGCCCCAATCCGAAGTGAGCGGCAGGTATTCGGTGTAGAGAACCGCCATGGTGGCGGACTGGTTTTTGACGTAGGCGCACCAGTCCGGATTGAGAGGCGCCACCTTGTTCCAGTATGCCCCATACGTCGCCTGCCCGTTCTTCCATGTCACCTTGTCGGTCACCCATTCGCGCTGCGATTGAACGCCGTCCGTCAGCAAGAGAACCAGCTTGAGCGGCGAGTTTGAGGAGGTTCCGTCCCCGCCGGTCCCGACCTTCTGTTTGAGCGTTGCAAGCGACACGTCAAAATAGGTGGCTGCCTTCGAGGTCGCGCTTGTGAGGCCGTAGCTTGAGGTTGTGAGCCGGTTGCGCGCCGTGTCCGTGCTCAGCGTCGGGGCGAGAACTTCTGTGAGCGTATCGCCGAGGCTATATAGTCCGACCTTGATCCGTTGATGGTTGCTGTCTGAGGTGTCGATCAGGGCAAGCACGTCCTTGACGGCATCGCCGGCGACATCGGCGCGCAGCTTTATGCTCTTGGCCGTGCTGTATTCATAGTTGTTGTTGTATGTCTTGTTGCCGATTTTGTGCGCATCGCCCGTGTGGCAGGCGAACTGGCAGCCGATGCCGGAATACATGGTCGACTGGCCGGCCGTTGTTGCTGCTAGAAGCATCGACGGCGATGTGTCGATGACGATGTAGACATTGAGATAGGAGGTGGCCGGCCCCTTGACGGCGCTTGCCACGCTGACGTCAACGGTGTCGATGTTGGCGATCTTCATCAGCGTCGTCGGAACCGTGCCGCTCGCCGTCGCCGTGATCTTATGGTTTGACGTATCGATGTCGATGTCGCCAAGCGTATAGCTGTTTTCGACCTGCGCGTGGAACCAGTCGGATACCTTTTGCTTGAGAGCGACGGCGTCGTCGGTATCGATCTCTTTGACTGCGGCGATCAAGGCCGTGTCCAGGTCGCTCTGCATCCTCTGGCGGACATTGTAGGTACGAATATAGTCAAAGCTCGCGCCGACTGCGACGATCATCGGCACCAGGGTGAGGGCAACGACGATCGCGACATTGCCGCCCCTGTCCCTTCCGAGACCGCGAAGGGTTTTGAAGACCCGATCAACTGAATATGAAAGATCCGAGCGCAAAAAGACCACCGTCAATAAGTCATACTAATGTGCAAGAAGTATCCAAATTGCTTAAGTCTTTGTTAATTCCTGCGTTTTCCGATGGAATGCAGACCGCAAAAGCACTGTTTCGTGCGCAAATTGTATATGTTTGCGAATTTTGGATAGCCGTGGAATGACATCTCTCTCATTCATGATTGCGGGGATCCGCATGCGTGAGTGAAGCCGGAAGCGGGGACACGCCCGGCGCCATCCGCGACCTGGCGGTTTCGTTCGACAGAATGAGCTATCCAATCATGGAGATCAGCGCTTTGGCGGCAGTTTTCTGCTCTTTCTCGGGCTGAAGACCTGCACAAGACCTTCGATCAGGCCGTGGGTTTCGTCGCGCTGCAGCAGGAAGCCTGCCTTGCCCTCTTCCGACAGGGCGGTGCGCCGTCTTCGGTAGGACCTTCAGGATTTGATTTCCGCGAAATAGATGGGCTTCAGATATCAAGGAAAAGTTCGTTGGGAGTTTTCGTGGTTGCCATCGTGCCTCCTGTTACTGGCCAATGAAGCCGCCCAGCGCGGCAACAGTTCACTTTCTCAGACTACGCCGAACTGGTCGGGAAGCTCACGTAACGCTCGCTTCGTTGGACACTTTTGCAAAGGGCTTGCCCTCCTAGGGCGCAACTCCATTTTTACCCGAGAACCAAATGTAAGGAGGACAACCATGCCACCTCGCAAGTCCCCTAAATCTGCTACCCTCGAAGCCGCCGGCCCGAAAATCGGCAGCCCGGTACCAAAGGGCATCGTGAATACTGCGACGGGAGAAGTCGGGGCCGCTGTCCAGCCCGCTTATGATCCTGGCGAAGAATTCGCAGCCGTTCGCAAGCAGCTCGAAACGTTGCAGAAGCAGGTGTCGGATGCTGCCCAGTCTATCAAGAGTGGCGCGCGGAAAGCTGCCAGGCAGACAGAGGCGACGGTGAATTTGTATCCTGTTTCGACGATGATTGCGGTCGCAGCCGCCGTCGGGGCGATCGCCTTCGCAATAGGAGGGTCCCGCTCGGCGCCGCCCCGCTCGCGTTACGACCGCGTGCTCGATGAGATGCGCGATCTTTACGACAGGGTACGAGATCGGATCTAGGTCGTTTCGGGATTGCGAATAAGGTGATTCTCCGCCACGCTTGACCTGCAAGCGAGGGGAAAACGCATGCTCGACATGATCATCAAGAATAGTCTCGAGGTCGTTGATCGCACCGAACGCGTGATCGATGCGGCGAGGCGACTTCTGGGAGCAGGACTCGACGAGGTCGAAGCCTATCGGCTTCACGTTGAAATCGAAAAGTTGACGGACGTCGTCTTTGTCATGGACGAGGCTGCCCGGCTTCTGCGACGGACCTTCGAGCTTCGGCCAGAAATTGCCCGCTACGCCATGGTGAATTGGACGATCCACTGAGGGTTGAACCCCTCGGATGAGGGCAGGAACAGGCGCGCCTCACGCGGGTGAGGTGCCCCCGCAAGCCTTCGTTTTTCTGTTCAGTCGGGCGCCGCCTTTATGCAATTGGAACGCCTCCCCAACGGCAGGATTCTTTCCCTTTATGAGGAAGACGGCGCCTGAGATGGCTGGATTGCCATCCGATCAAACGGTGTCATCCTCGGCAGGAAAGGGATGATCCATCGCCTTCCATTCTTCAGCTGGCATCGATCGACCGCCACCATGGGTCGCTGCAGGCGTTGCACCGATATCTTGAGCGACGGACTTTAGACGACAAAAATCGTCACTTAAATCGGTCATTCATCCGGCTCCGAATGAGCTCAGTTTCTCCAGGAGCGCTTGTGAAATCTCGAACTGGCGCGCCGTTCCACGACCCATCGAGTTCTTCACGATCGTCTCGTCGAGCATCCCCCGTTTCACCAAGAGATCTACCGTCTCCTTGACGCCGGTGCGTGTCAGAGCGGTAATTTCCATGATACTGGAAAGGGTTAACTTCTGGTGTGCCTGGTTCATGCTGTAGAGAACAGTCATCATGCCGACCTGTTTCAGCCTTGCCTGAGGGGTCTCGTCTTCGAGGGGATGATCGAGGATTTCGTGCAGGATGAGACCTGAGAAAGCCAGATTGCGCCATTGGGTTTCGAGTGCTCTTGTCATACCATTTTACTGTGTTATATAAATCAGTATAGATTGTTATATAGGCAAGCCACCACTTCCGCAACCGGATGTCCTCTGGAGGGTCGTGCTCATGAAAAACCTTTTCGTCAACTCGGTCGTCGCGGCCTGCTGCCTGGCGCCACCCTACCTTACTTCACCTGGCAAGGCGCAAGCAAATGAGTGGGGCTGCGAGGTTATCCTGTGCCTTTCCAACCCCGGAGGCCCAACGCAGTTCGCCGCATGCCGGCCGTCGATCCAGAAACTGTGGCGTGAGCTTGCCGAGGGGCATTCCTTCCCGACATGCAGCGGCGCCACCTTCCACAGTTCGCGCCCGGGCTATGAGCCCTATTACTGCGAAACCGGATACCGGCTGAAGACCGATTATGGCCCGCGCGGGCAAGAAACCATCTGCGTGTCGGCGGCCCTCCAGCCAGTGAGCGACGCGTTATGCCCCAATGTCGGTGAGAGCCGCAGTTCCGGCAACGGCTCGGTCCTGTCCCCGCGATGGCAACGGTCGGATGGAGGACGCAGATGCATGGGCTACCCGACGGCCCGCCCGAAGGTGAGATCGCAGCCCCACTATGTCGACGTGACGATCGATGGGATGGCGACGCAACGGGTCTGGTACTGATCGATGGCCGTCACTTTCATGGATCTCGCCCAGGATTGCGCGCCCATGGTGGAGGTCAGGACGCTCGCCGCCGTCATCAGTCTCGAAAGTGGTTTCAAGCCTTTCGCCATTCGCATCAACAGCGGCCCGCCGCTTGAGCGTCAACCCATATCAAAGGCTGAGGCAATTGAACTCGCGACCTCCCTCGTTGCCAATCGTCAGGACATTCAGATCGGTCTTGGCGGCATTGGCGAGGCGGAACTGCGCAGGCTCAAGCTATCGATTTCGGATGCGTTCGATCCCTGTATGAACCTCAAGGCGACAGCCACCCTGCTCGACGGCTATTATCGCCTTGCCTTGCGTTTCGGCGCCGATGCGAAGCAGGCCGAAACAGTGATGCTTCAGTCCTATTACGGGCATGACGATCCGTCGGTTGGCAAGATGGTCAGATATGACGAGCAGGTCCGCCAGGAAATCGGGCGACTGCCTGCCAGCCTGGCGTCTCTCACCATCGTCGAGCCGCGTGACGAAGCGCCTCGCGCTGAGCCGTCACCCAGCCGGGAGGCGTCCGCGGTCGAACAATTCGCTACCCGATCCGGTGAAGCCGCATCGTGGGACGTCTTCAACGCCCGGCGCTCATCCCAGGTTCTCGTGTTTCAAAAAACTCGATCGGAGCAAAGCCAATGATCTCGAAAGCAAACCTTCGCCCTGTGGCGGCCCCTCTCCTGATGGCCGCAGCCATCGTCGCCTGCCTGGTGGAGCCTGCCTTTGCCCAGGCAGCCGGCGTCGAAACCGTCCTGCAGAACATCGTCGACATGTTGACCGGCAACATCGCCCGGCTGCTCGCGGTCATCGCCGTCATCATCATCTGCATCGCCTGGATGTTCGGCTACATGGATCTGCGCCGCGCCGGCTTCTGGATCATCGGCATCGGCGGGATTTTCGGTGCGACGGAACTCGTCAACACGATCGTCGGAAGCTGATCATCATGCCGACCACCGCCGCGATCGAGGAGGACACCCTGTTCCTTGCCTGCACCCGCCCGGCGATGATCGCCGGCGTGACGATAGAGGCGATGGGCATGAACGTCATGCTGACGACGATCCTCTACATCACCGCTGGCTCGATCGCCTACGCGCTTGTCGGCGTCGTCTTCCATTTCATATTCCGAACGCTCGTCAAGCACGACCACAACATGTTCCGCATCCTGATCTCGTGGATCGAGACCCGCGGCCGGTCGCGCAACGCCGCCTATTGGGGCGGCGCGACCCTCTCGCCCCTGACGCTCATCAGGCGCTATGACGAAAGGATCTGACCCTTGCCTAGCATCGCAACGCTTCGCTCGCGCGAACTCGGGCCCGAGACCTTCATTCCGCACGTCCGTCATGTCGATGAGACGACGATTGCCCTCGAATCCAGGGCGCTGATGGTGATGCTCGCGCTCGAAGGCATATCCTTCGAGACCGCCGATGTCCTGGATCTCAACAGTCTGCACCGCGATCTCAATACACTCTACCGCAACATCGCCGATGAGCGCCTGGCGCTCTGGACGCATGTCATTCGTCGTCGCGACAACGCCTATCCGGAGGGAGAGTTCGCCAATTCTTTCTCGCAAGGGCTGAATGCGCGCTACCGTGACCGCATGGTCGCGGAGGATCTGTTTCGAAACGATCTTTACCTTTCGTTGGTCTGGCATCCGGGCCGGGATCCCGCCGAAGAAGCAGCCAGGCTGCTTTCCCGATTGCGCAGGGCGCGCCGCGCCGGCATCGAAGTCGACGAGGATGCCTTGAAGCACCTCCGAGACAAGCTAGCCGACGTGACCGCCGGCCTAAAGCGCTTCGAACCCCGGGTGCTTTCCCTCTACGAGCAGGACAACATTCTCTTCTCCGAGCCTAGCGAGGTCCTGCATCAGATCGTCGGCGGCCGGCGGGAGCGCATCCCGCTGACGGAGGGCCGGATATCCTCGGCGATCTATTCGGATCGGGTGATCTTCGGGCGGGAGACGATCGAGATCCGTCATGAGGCCGAAAGCCGCTATGCCGGCCTATTCGGGTTCAAGGAATATCCGGCAACGACCCGCAGCGGCATGCTCGACGGCATCCTGACGGCGCCGTTCGAGCTCATCCTGACGCAGTCTTTTGCCTTCGTCTCGAAAGCCGATGCGCGCACGATCATGGGTCGCAAACAAAACCAGATGGTCAGCGCTGGCGACAAGGCGGCGTCGCAGATCGAAGAGCTTGGCGATGCAATGGACGAGCTGGAGTCGAACCGCTTTGTCCTTGGAGAGCACCATCTGGCGCTGTCGGTCTTTGCGCCTTCGGTGAAGGAGCTTGCTGACCACATGGCGAAAGCACGCGCCTATCTCACCAACGGCGGGGCGGTCGTCGCCCGCGAGGATCTTGGCCTTGAAGCGGCATGGTGGGGGCAATTGCCGGGCAATTTCCGCTATCGCGCAAGATCGGGCGCCATCACGACGCGAAATTTTGCAGCGCTCGCCCCCTATCATTCCTACCCCACCGGCAAGAAAGACGGCAATGAATGGGGACCGGCCGTCGCCATGCTGAAGACTGCTTCCGGCTCGCCCTTCTATTTCAATTTCCATCATAGCGACCTCGGCAACACCTTCGTCTGCGGCCCGTCCGGCTCCGGCAAGACGGTGCTCTTGAACTTCATGCTCTCCCAGCTCGAAAAACATGATCCCCACATGGTCTTCTTCGACAAGGACCGCGGAGCCGATCTGTTCGTCCGGGCAGCAGGCGGCACCTACCTGCCGCTTCGAAACGGCGTTGCCACCGGCTGCGCGCCGTTGAAGGCACTTGAACTGACGCCTGAGAACAGAGTTTTCCTCGCCCGCTGGGTCGGCCAGCTGGTCGGGTCGGCGAAGCGTGAACTGACGGTCTTGGAGCTGCGTGACATCGCCTCGGCCGTCGATGGCCTGGCGGACCTGCCGGTGGAAAGGCGCTCGATCGGGGCCTTGCGCACCTTCCTCAACAACACCGATCCCGAAGGCATTGCCTCAAGGCTCAGGCGTTGGGAGAGGGGAGGACCGCTTGGCTGGGTGTTCGACAATGAGGGCGACGACATCGGGATCGGCGCCAAGTTCATTGGCTACGACATGACCGACTTCCTCGACAATGAGGAAATCCGCGCCCCGTTGATGGCCTATCTGTTCTTCCGCATCGAGCAGCTGATCGACGGGCGTCGGATCATCATCGTCATCGACGAGTTCTGGAAGGCTTTGCAGGACGAGGGCTTTCGCGATCTCGCGCAGAACAAGCTGAAGACGATCCGCAAACAGAACGGGCTGATGTTGTTTGCGACCCAAAGCCCGCGCGACGCGATCGTCTCGCCGATCGCCCACACGATCATCGAGCAGTGCCCGACGCAGATCTTCCTTCCCAACCCGCGCGGCGACCATGGCGATTACGTCGACGGGTTCAAATTGACGGAGCGCGAGTTCGAGCTTGTCTCCCGCGAGCTTTCGGTCGAAAGCCGCCGCTTCATCGTCAAGCAGGGCCACAACAGCGTCGTCGCCGAATTGAACCTCAGGGGTTTCGATGACGAGCTCGATATTCTGTCCGGCCGCACCGCCAACATCGAACTCGCCGAGGCGATCCGGGCGCAGGTTGGCGACCGTCTTGAAGACTGGCTGCCGCTGTTTCAGCAAAGAAGGAGGACGGGTTGATGGAAAGGCTCAAAACAGGGTTTGCTCTGGTGTTGATGGCGGCACTCGTGCCTGTTGGAACGGTGTCGGCACAGGGCATTCCGGTGATCGATGAGACGGCGATCGCCAAACAGATCGAGAGCATCTCCCAGCTGAAATCCCAGCTGGACACGCTCAATCAGCAGCTCCAGCAGGCTCAGCAACTTTACGCATCGCTGAACAAGGTCACCAATATGGCCGATGTCGCCGGGCTGCTGAACGATCCCTCGATCCGCAAGGCGTTGCCGCAGGATTTCAATGCCATCGAAGGGCTGCTCAAGGGCAATGGCACCGGTGTCCTCGGCAATTCCGCCTCGAAATTCCTTGATGATAATTCCACCTATCGCACCAGCGCCAATGATTTCTATGCGCAGGAACTGGCGCGCGCCCAGAACCAGAATGCCGGCCAGATGAGCCTCGGCCAGCAGATCTACGATGCCGCCACCAAGCGCATCGACGGCATCGATCAGCTGCGCCAGCAGATATCAGGTGCTGCGGATGCCAAGGATATCGCCGATCTTCAGGCACGCCTGCAGGCCGAAACCGCGTTTCTGCAGACCGATGTGCTGCGCATGCAGGCTCTGCAGATGGTCCAGCAGGCACAGGTTCAGGTCGACGACCAGCGCAAGGCCGAGGATTGGCGCAAGCGCCTGGATGCCATGGGGGAGGCGCTTAAATGAAACTTCTCCTGCCTGGCATCGTCATACTCACCCTTTCTGGCTGCTTCGGCCAGGAAGAAAGGATCTACACCGTCGATGAGCTGATGGCTGATGAGGTCCTGCTGGCGAAGATCACAAGTGAATGCCGCAACAACCCCGGCGCCTTGCGTCAGACACCTAATTGCCAGAACGCGGAGGCGGCGCACTGGAAGCTGTGGCTCCGCACTACGCCTGGAGGCTGAGCCATGTACCAGGTCTTCAGCTTCGTCGATGGCCAGTTCAAGTCGCCTCTGGAGAATTTCATCTCGTCGGGCACGTCGAACATCGCCAGCTGGATCAGCGGTCCGCTGACTGCGGCGCTGACGCTCTACGTCGTGCTCTATGGCTACCTTGTCCTGCGCGGCTCGGTCCAGGAGCCCATTCTCGAATTCGCGTTTCGGGCGATGAAGCTTGCCATCATCGTCATGCTGGTGCGCAACGCCAGCGAGTATCAGACCTACGTCACCAACATCTTCTTCGAGACGCTGCCCCGCGAGATCTCGCAGGCGCTGAACTCGGGAACGGCGCCCAGCGCTTCCACCTTCGACAGTCTGCTCGACAAGGGCCAGAAATGCGCCAAGGAAATCTGGGCGCGTGCCGCATGGCCGGCCGACATCGTCACCGGCATCGGCGGGATGATGGCGATCGGCGCGAGTTTCACCGTGGCGGCGATCGGTTATATCGTCTCGCTCTATGCCCGGCTGGCGCTTGCCATCGTGCTGGCCATCGGCCCGATCTTCGTCGC
This sequence comes from Rhizobium sp. PRIMUS64, assembly GCF_023006465.1. NCBI lineage: Bacteria > Pseudomonadati > Pseudomonadota > Alphaproteobacteria > Hyphomicrobiales > Rhizobiaceae > Rhizobium > Rhizobium sp. PRIMUS64. The sequence continues at coordinate 34,485 of NZ_JALBGX010000048.1, forward strand.
GCTTGCGATGTTCCAGTCCACTCGTCGTTTCACCGAATCCTGGATCGGTCAGCTTGTCAATTTCGTCATTCTCCAGGTCCTGGTCGTCGCGATCGGTTCACTGCTGATCAGCTGTATCGACACGACCTTCACGGCGGTCGAAAGCTATACCGACGTCATGATGCGCCCGGTCGCCCTTTGCGCCATCTGCCTTGCGGCCCTTTACGTCTTCTATCAGCTGCCAGGCATTGCCTCCGCGCTCGCGGCGGGCGGGGCGTCTTTGACCTACGGCTATGGTGCTGCCCGAGACGCACACGAAGGCACGCTTGCCTGGGCGGCCTCGCATGGTGCCCGAGCGGTTGGACGAGGCGCCCGTTCCGTCAGCCGCCGCCTCAGATCCTGAGGAGCCGAATGATGACTTCTCCACGAAAAACGTTTCAGAGGTTTACGTTCAAATGATCCGCATCTTCTTATCGCTTTTCATTGCCATGGAGCTCACGGGCTGCGCTTCGGCCTCCCACCCCTTGCCCAAATGCGACGGCTATTCACGCCGGCCGCTCAACCGCGCCATGTGGCAGTGGGAGGACGACAAGCCTGCCAAGCAGAGTGGCTCTGATAATGTCCCGGCGACGGCGGCCGGCCAGGCGACTTCCTATAGCGAAGAGCCGCCGACGGAGGAGCCTGCCGCCTTCGCGCATTTCGATGCCGTGGGGTCCTATCGGCCGTGCCGGGGGCGGTGACATGGTGAATACGGACAGTCTGAAAGACTATTTCGACAAGGCGCGCCGTTTCGATCAGGATCGGCTGGTCCAGGTAGAACGCTCGGCGCGCATCGCCTGGTCAATCGCGATCGCCGCCAGCGTGCTTGCCGCCACTTCGATCTTCGCCGTTGCCGGGCTGACGCCCTTGAAAACGGTCGAGCCTTTCGTCGTTCGGGTCGACAATTCGACCGGCATCGTCGACGTCGTCTCGGCGCTGACCTCGACGGCCGGCAGCTATGACGAGGCGGTGACCAAATACTTCGCTGCCAAATATGTGCGCGCCCGGGAAGCCTATGTCTGGAGCGAGGCCGAGGAGAATTTTCGCACCGTCGCGCTCCTCTCGACCCAGCCGGAACAGACGCGCTTTGCTGCGATCTACCGCGGCGGCAATCCGGACTCTCCGCAGAATATCTATGGGCGCAGCGCAACGTCACGCGTCAACATCGTCTCGATCTCGCTGCTCAACGCCAATGTCGTGTCGGTGCGCTATACCAGGACGGTCACCCGCGGTGACGATGTCCGGACAACCCACTGGGTTGCAACGCTCACCTTCTCCTATGTCAACGCGCCGATGTCCTCGACCGACCGGCTGACCAATCCGCTTGGTTTTGCTGTCAGCGACTATCGCGCCGATCCGGAGGCCATCAATTGAAGCAGAGTTCCCTGATCGCCCTGGCCCTGGCCGCCGGCTTTTCCCAGGCAGCGTTCGCGCTCGACATCCCGCGCGGCGCATCGCAGGATAGCCGTGTCCGTTTCATCGACTATCAGCCCTATAACATCACCAAGATCGTCGGCACCTTACGCTCCTCGGTGCAGATCGAGTTCGCCGCCGACGAGGAGATCGCCCACGTCGCGCTCGGCAACAGCGTCGCATGGGAGGTGGCGCCGGCCGGCAACATCCTGTTCCTGAAGCCCCGCGAAAACCAGCCGGTGACGAACATCTCGGTTGTGACGACAAGGCGGGACGGCTCGACGCGCAGCTATCAGATGGAACTGACGGTGCGCGACGGCACCGTCGAGGCGGGGCAGAACACCTACTTCTATGTGAAGTATCGCTATCCCACCGACGAGGCCGAACGCCGGAGGCTGGAAAACGCTGCCCGCGCGCAAGCAGCTCAAGCCGGCGAAGCGGACAAGGTCCTTGCTCTTCACGAAGCCTATGGGCCACGCAACTGGCGCTATTCGGCTCAAGGGTCCGCGGCACTTGAACCGCAGGCCGTCTACGACAATGGCAAGGTCACCACCTTCGCCTTTGCCGGCAACCAGGAAATGCCGGCGATCTACATGGAGAACTCCGACGGCAGCGAGAGCCTGGTGCCGAAGTCCGTCGACAGCAATCTGGTGCTTGTGCACGCGATCAGCCGCAAATTCATCCTGCGCAGGGGAAGCGACGTCCTCTGCGTCTTCAACGAGGCCTATGATCGTATCGGCATCAATCCCGATACCAATACGACCTCACCCTCTGTCGAGCGCGTCGTGAAGACGCAAGCTGCGACAGGGCAATAGGAGGACGTCATGGCCGAGGAAGACAACAGCACCCACATTCCTGGTGAGCGCGCCGAAACGGGCACGGGCCGGGGCCTCGAGAACAATCCGGCGGTGAGACGTGGCGTGGTGGCGCTGGCGATCGTCGCTTTCGTCGGCTTTGCGCTCTGGTCGATGCGCGGGCAGGAGAAGCCCGCCGACGGGGTCCAGCCCGAGCGCGTCGTCATCCGTCAGACATCCGATTTCGAGCCGGCCAAGGAGCCGGTCCAACCGGTCGTCACACCGCCGGAAAACCTCCTGCCAACCCCCGGCATGCCCGAGCAGACGGGCGAGGATGAGAAACTCCTCGACGCCGCCCGCCGTGCGCCTGTCATCGCCTATGGTGGCGAGAAATCACCGCCGGCCCGTCGTCAGGACGAAGATGCGAGCACTGACGCCACCTCGAACTATCTGCCGCTGGGAAACAACCCGGGCAATCTCTCTGCCCAGGCGGAAAACGAGGACCAGCGCTTCAATCGGATGTTGACGCCGACCCAGTTGCAAGGCTCGCGCGCCGGCACGCTCGGAAATCGCGACTTCATCGTTGCGATGGGTACGTCCATTCCATGCGTCCTGGAGACGGCATTGTCCTCGGACCAACCCGGCTTCACGAGCTGTGTCATCAACCGCGACGTCCTGTCGGACAACGGCCGCGTCGTGCTGATGGAGAAGGGCACGCAGGTCGTTGGCGAATATCGTGGCGGCCTTCGACGTGGCCAGAAACGCCTGTTTGTCCTCTGGAACCGGGCAAAGACGCCGAAGGGGGTAATCATTACGCTGGCATCGCCGGCAACCGATGCCCTTGGACGTGCCGGTGTCGACGGCTACGTCGACACCCATTGGTGGGAGCGTTTCGGCAGTGCGATCCTCTTGTCGATCGTCGGGGACGCGACCTCCTATGCCAACAGCCAACTGCAGGATAGCGATGTCGAGGCAGACAACACGACGAGCGCCGGCAAGCAGGCCGCGACCATCGCCGTCGAGCAGTCGATCAATATTCCGCCGACACTGTTGAAGCATCAAGGAGAGCTGGTCTCGATCTTCGTGGCGCGTGATCTCGACTTCTCGAGCGTCTATCGGCTTCGCGTGAGCGAACCGCGCAACCGCATCTACGATCGGGCGGTTCTTGGCGACTTCAGCCGCACCTCCACCCGGGTCACGAAATAGGGCCGCTCATGACAGAGGGAGCCGATTCCGGTGTCGTGCGCGAGTTGCTGGTACCGCTGTCGCCTTTTCTCCGCGACAAGTCGCTTTACGAGGTCATCATCAACTGGCCGACCCAGGTGGTCACCGAGGGCTCGGCCGGTTGGCAAACCCACGATCTGCCGGAGCTGTCGTTCGACAAGCTGATGCGGCTGGCGCGGGCTGTCGCGAGCTTCTCCAACCAGTCGATCGACGAAACCCGACCCATCCTCTCGGCCACGTTGCCGGGGGATGAGCGAATCCAGATCGTCATACCGCCTGCCACGACGAAGGGAACGGTCAGCATCACGATCAGAAAGCCGTCCTCGGTGTCGCTGAGCCTGAACGATCTTGATCAAGGCGGCTTGTTCGCCGAGGTGGCAAAGGAAGACGCGGACGTCTCTGCAATCGACCGTAGGCTCCTGGAACTGCATCGAACCGGGTCATACCAGGCATTTCTTCGAGAGGCCGTCTACGCACGCAAGAACATCATCATTTCCGGGGCAACCGGTTCCGGCAAGACGACGCTTTCGAAGGCGTTGATCCGCCATATCCCTTCGAGCGAACGCATCATCTCGATCGAGGACACGCAAGAGCTCGTTATCCCGCAGCCGAACCATGTCCGCCTCTTCTACTCCAAGGGCGGCCAAGGGCTGGCAAAGGTCGGGGCAAAAGATCTGCTCGAATCCTGCCTGCGCATGCGGCCAGATCGCATTCTTCTTCAGGAGCTGCGCGACGGCACCGCGTTCTACTACATTCGCAATGTAAACTCCGGTCATCCGGGCTCGATCACAACCGTGCATGCCGACTCGGCCAGGCTTGCATTCGAGCAGCTCACACTGCTGATCAAGGAATCTGACGGCGGGAGAGATCTGGAGCGAGACGACATACGCGAGATGCTGAAGATTGCGATCGACGTCATCGTCCAATGCAAGCGTATCGATGGCCGGTTTCGGGTGACTGAAATCTATTATCGGGCCGCCGCGGGAACCAAGACCGTCGATGTTGCTCGTAGCGCTCGTTGAAACTGCCGACGCCGTGGTTCCCACACGCCAGGACTGAAGCAAACTGGACTCTTGAAAGTCTCCCAGCTAGCTTGCGCGGGCTTCGAACCGGAGGCAGACAATGCTCAACGAAGGCGCCCAGACGGAACTTACGAAAACCCTGTCTGGTCGCGATATCGCGCGGGCTGGTGCTCTTTGCTACCGTAGGACCGAAGACGGTGGACTTGATATCCTTTTTGTAGGCAGCCGACGGAACGGTCGCTGGGGCATTCCGAAGGGGCGCGTCGAAGATGGTGAAGCCAGCAGCGCTGCGGCGCTGAGAGAGGCCTTCGAGGAAGCCGGAGTGGTCGGCATCGTCGACGAGACCGTCTTCGGTTCGTTTTCGTATCGAAAGGAGACGGGTCCCAACCACTACCGGGTGGCCGTCCATCTTCTGCAGGATTTAGGGTTCGCGGACAAGTTCCCGGAAAAGAGCATCCGCAAGACACGATGGTTTCCACTGAAAGACGCCGTGCGTGACGCCGCCCAGCCAGGTCTGCGAACGCTCTTGTCGCGGGTTGAGAACCTGGACCTATGAAGCTCGGTTTCGGCAGATCGCTGTTAAAGGCCCTCAGAGCCCAAAAGAAAATCAGCAAGCAGATCGAGAAAGCTGTCAAAGCGACCCGAGGCAGAACGAAACGTAAAACATCCCGTCCCCCGAAACCGATATTAGTCGAGACAACCGCGTTTGGAAGCAATCCGGGCCGCCTGGTGATGAAATCCTTTGTCCCGACGACGCGGCTGCCGAAGAACCCCGCTCTTGTCGTCTTGCTTCATGGCTGCCATCAGACTCCCGAAAGCCTGGATGCCGCGGCCGGCTTCTCCAAGCTCGCGAAAGAACGCGGTTTCGTTCTTCTTTATCCGCAGCAGAAGAGAGCAAACAATTCGCAAAATTGCTTCAACTGGTTTCGACCAAGCGCCGTCGCTCGCGACCGCGGCGAGGTGTGTTCAATCAAGCAGATGATCGAGCACATATGTGAGCGACATCGCGTTGACCGTTCGAGGATCTTCGTCGCTGGGCTGTCCGCCGGCGGGGCGATGACGGGCGCCCTTGTCGCTAACTATCCCTCCTTGTTTGCCGGCGCCGCGATCATCGCCGGCATGCCTTTCGGATCTGCACGTGACGCAATGTCGGCCCTGCGCGCGATGAAGTCAGGTGCGACGCCGCCACTGGGCGGATGGGGACGACCCATCGCTGAGATTTCCCCGGAAGCCAAGGCATGGCCGGCGATAACCATCTGGCAGGGCATGGAAGACCGGGTGGTCAAGCCGGTCAATGCGCTCGCCTGTGTTGCTCAGTGGCTCGAAGTCCAAGGCATTGCAGAGAGCAGCGGCCGTTTGGAGGAAAAACCATGGGGCAGGTTGCAGTCGTGGAAGATGAGCGGCCAGCTGAAAGTGGCCCTCTATTCGGTCGCCAATATGGGCCACGGACTTCCGATCAAGAAGCGCAAGAGCGTCACGGCGCTACGATCTGCAGACCCCTACGTGATCCCGGTGGAAATCTCAGCTCCAGCGGAGATGATGCGATTGTGGGGTTTGTCGAGGTTTCGAATATAAGCAGCTCGCAGCAAGTTCGGCGGTAGCTGGCAAATTCCTCTCAGCGAAGGGCGCTACGAATACATCGTCCCCGGGCAACGAAACGCCAGGCTTGCATTCGAGCAACTGACACTGCTGGTGACCCGCGCCCTCCTGCAACCCCTCGCTATGGGCCCGTCCGCCATGGGGCTTCGGGCAACCACGCCGCCTACGCTGACATAACGCATGATCGCTTCCTGACTTACTTCTTTGAGCCCCGAACTAGGGCAGCCTATTCGATCGGGCAGCTTTCCTCGCCATACGAAGATGATACAAATCCTCGGATAATAGGTCCTGTGTACCGAGCTTTCGTCGTGCCACCTTCGATGTTCCAACGCCAGATTGCCCATACCGTGCTGACCGCGCGCGGAATTTCGCGCAGCGCCCCGGCGGCGGAAGGCCGCCGAGGCACCGGCTGCTATGCCGCAATGATGTAGACGATGGTGAATGCAGAAGGATCGACGATGACGATCCGACCGTCGGCAAGAATGAAGAAGCGGTAGCTTTCATATTGCGGAACGATCTTCACGATGCGCGGCGGCAGCGGTTCCAGCCGTACCTTTTTCGGGATCTTCACCCCGACGGAAACCGTGAAGTCGACTTCCTTCACCGGCTCGACATGGACCTCCTTCACCACAGTGCGAATTTCCGTCTGCTGCTCGACGGAAATGTTCACGTTGGTCTTCGTGTTCGTCTGGTTATTCGTCGTGGTGTTGTTGTTGACGTTGGTTTCGGACGAGCTCTTGTTCGTCGTCGCGTTCTGGTCGGTCGATTGCTTCGAGGCATCACCGCTCTGCGTGGTGGCGCCTTTGCCCGTGCCCTCCGCGGGCTTGGCATTTTGCGTGCTGCTCTTGGTACCTGAAGTGGCTGCGCCGCTGTTGTCGGTGGTGCCGGACTTGGCGGCGGGCTTCTGTTCGGTCGCCGTGCCGCTACCGGCGTCTTGCGATCCAGGCTTGGTTTCAGTCGAAGCCTTGCCGGAGGCGCTTCCACTCGTCGAAGACTTGTCCTGGGAAGGCTGCTCGGCGCTCTTCTGGGTATCCGAGCCCTGACCGGATTTCTGCTGCGATGACTGGCCCTTGCCTTGCGGGCAGGCTCCCGAGGCGTCGGGGGTGCAGTCGGTGCCAGTGCCGGCGGCGCTAGAGCCGGACTGCGAACCGGTGTCCGTGCCCGTTTGAGAACCGGATTGGGCCTGGCCGCTGCTCTTGCTGTCCTGCTGGGCTGCTGCCGGCAATGTTGCAAGGGGCGACACGCTCAGTGACAACGCTGCCACGAGCATGGTGAGATGGTTGCTTTTCATGATCAATCTCCGAGGTTTCGGGCACGCGATGCCGCCTCGCATTCTCATGCGTCGCATGCGTGCCCTCACTGTTAGAAAAACGGCCTAAGCCGGTCCGTCGGTCATTGGATGACCTGGACGACCTTTCGGGAAGAAGGTTCGACGATCACACGCTGATCGTTGACGATCGCGTATGCATATTTCGGATCATCGGGGACTGGTGTCACGACAACGGTCTCCGGCAGGGGCTGTCCTACAACCACCTTCTCCTTCACCACGACGCGTTCGGTCGGGGCCGGAGCCTGCTGGACATAAGTGATCACTTTCTGAGGCGGCGGATCAATGACGCTGCCTGCCACGCCGCCGACGATGCCACCGACAGCAGCACCCACCGGACCGCCGACAATCGCGCCCGTGGCAGCTCCGCCTACCGCACCTGTCACCGTTGACGACTGCGCGAACGCTGACGTCGATGCCAACAGGATGCTGGCGGCAATTCCTACTGCTTTGATATTCATCTGTTTTTCTCCTTTGACGCGGTTGGTTCCGCTGGAGGTCGAAACCGTCAAACAGAAAAACTGTTCCAGAGCTGGGACTTCGTGCCGGGGCGACATCGGACCTTGGTCTCAGCCCGTATGGATACCGCCAACTACTGCATGGGGAAACGGCTCAACATCCGGTCCTGGACGTTTTCCTTGCCGACGATCATCGCTGCAATCGAGATGGCTTTGTCGCGGTCTGCAGCATTTGTTATGTAGCCTTCGAGCAGAACGACGGGGCCGAGCATCCTGATCTCGATGGCGCTGCTGTCAATGTCAGGATCGACGGAAAGAGCTGCTGATATCGTTGCGATAGTGGAGGCCGCACTATGGCCTTCCGAACAGCGGTCTTCATGACTATTGGGGCCGAACTTCATACTCTCCTCCTGTTCCGCCCCTCCACGGAACTTCATGTTACCTCACGCCTAATATGAGAAGCAGGTTCTGGGCCGGCCAGTCCGACTTAGGTCCGTCTTCCCCTCGGCGCTCCGACTTAAATTTTGCTCATCCTTGTTGAAAGGACACCAGGGAGGCTTTAGCGATGTTGCTGTATCCAGACAGAACCTCCCTGGTGAAGCGCTGTCGATCCGTGTCCGGCGTCGCTTCTTACGAATAAAGGGCGGCTATTCGTGCAAACGGTCGGTAAAGTGGATTGGCATAGAAGCGAGGATTTCTTTCCTCTGATGCTTGTGATGAGCGGTCAAGAAAAGCATCGGCTGATACGATCACTCCGCGAGGTTGCCGAGGCTCTAGTCGCCGTATGGCCGACCGACGATGGCAAGGAATACATCGCGGCGGTAAGAACATGTCTCGATGCCATTAAAGGTAATATTCCGGCAAAGGCAGCGCGTACCGCACTCCTTCGCGCTGCAGAGGAAGCCGGAATTCCCGTGATTACCGTCGTCCACTGACGGAACGCCTTGCCGCACGCCGGCGCCAGTGTTGCGTCCCAGTGCTCGCCGGCTGAGCTTTGCGAGGTCTTCGGCCTAGGTTCATCGGTTCATCCTCGGGCATTTTTGCAGCTTATTGATCCAGCCCACCTGTCACCATCCGGGGCGTGCTGACGGCCAACGGTTGCACCGATTGAGTAGCAAATGAGTCGTGCCGTTCACTCCTAGTGGCTGTCGTGATTGAGCTTTTCGATATGCTCGGAGCAAACGGCCTTCACCAAATCGAGCAGCACGGTGGCCCGCTCTCCAAGCCAGGTGAGCGCCTCCTCGCTGATCTCATAATGCTTTGAATAGCGTGCCTTCACGTAGGCCTCGTTCAGTGTGTTGAACCAGGCTCGCTCGCGATGCTGGTCCCGCGGAAAGGCTTCGGCCAGCCGTCGGTCTTGCTCTTCCGCGAGCGAGCGCAGAAACTTGATGTTGTGGGAAGGTTGACCGTAGTTGGTCAGCGTAAGTAGAACGCAAGAGTAGGCTTGTTCGAGTGCTTGATGCAGGCTGAATGCGGACAGGTTTGACCAGGCGTCCCCGGTCCCTTCCGACTTGCTGAGTTGAAATTCAGCTGTTCGGAGAAAAGCGCTGGCTTCACTATACCTTTGCTCAAAATGCCCCTTCGCCAACCGCAGCCGATCCTCTTTCGAAAGAGGCTCGGGCTCGGCCAACGGCTCATCGTCGAGCTCATAAAGGACGATGCCTTCCTTTCGAATGTCGGAAAAGAAATACTGCCCTTCCTTGAGGTAGGTATTCACCTCGCGTCTGGAATGGACGATGAAGCTAACCGGCGTTTCGATCGAGGCTTCGTGGATCAGCCGGTCCGCTGCCTTGTGCCAGTATTCGGCGAAGTCGCAGAGCTTGCGATTGTTGACGATGATCAGCAGATCGAAATCGGAGCGATACCCCTTCATCGTGAATGGTTCATCAACCCATCCACCCTTGGCATAAGAGCCGAACAAGATGACCTTCAGGATCCTGCCCCGCTTCTTGAAATCGGCCGTGCCTTCTTTCAGCGCATCTTCAAATTCCTCATGCAGGATTTCGAGGACACGGCCGAGCTCTCTCTGCTTGCGAAGCGGCATATGTTCAAGCGACGATTTCATAAGCAATCGATAGGCGAAAGACTTTGAATCGTCTACTCGCAGTTTTGAGAGGAAATCTTACAGACCTAATCGCCCCCGAGGTCACGTACTTTCGAAGAGCTCGTTAATTGAAAACGAGCGTGAATACAGCTTTCCAGGCGGATCCTCGCACTCCCTAGGAACGGGAAGAAAAACCCGTAACCATTGGTAGCGAGCATGCCCGTGCGCCTCCAACTGAGAGTTAATCGGGGAGCGATCGTCTAACCATCGATAACCTGTACTTATCGATGGTTATCTCTCGCGGTGAAGGCCGTTATCGGTGACGGAAGTTAAGGTTAGGATGACTTCCACAATAGAAAAGAACAGCGTTAATTCATATGGTTAACGAGACGCAGATGCCACCAGCCTCCATCAGGTTAGGGATTCGGCCGCGCAGAATGAGACCATCGGCAATCGAGGCAGACCGAACCTGCCACCCGACACAACGGCAAGCTCGGCAGAGCGCTGACCGAACCACTATGTCAGCGGAGTTCCGGCCCATCAAATGCCGTCGTCAGCGTCATCGGAGAGGTCCGGGCTTATACCGCCTCCAACAGCGCGAGCCTGATCAATTACGGCGAGCGCTATCGCTCTGGAGAGCGCATCTCCTCGGCCCTCGTTGAGGCGACCGTCAACGCCGTCATCTCCCCAGAAGCAACAGATGCAACGGAGCAGGACCGGTGCGCATCTTCTGCCGCAAACCCGAACGCAAACCCTCTACGGCTCCCTGCGCTCGACCTTCCGGCAGTGGTATCCAGGCCTGGCCAATGACAATCAAGAGATCGACGAAACAGCCCGCGCCGCATGATCGCCCCACAAAGCCTCATGCTCCCTCAGATCAACCGCCCCAAGATGCTGAAGCGAGCAATGGTCGCGCCGGCCCAGAACTGATGAGGGCGAGAATGCTGCCCCTGAATCTCAGAAATTGAGGATGAACCCGTTTAAGTGCCAAACGACATCTGCGAACGTCAGGATTGGACGTAGTGGTTGCTGGCCGAGCGGTACCGCATCGATCGGGGTAAAATTAAAGCCTGAACTTGTCCTTTTTCAGGCGACGCTCTGTGTCCTCGATGCTTCTTTGTGCGCCAAACAGTTCGCGGCGGAACGTTCCCAACCCTTTGCCGACATCGCCCATCAGCCCAGAAAGCCGGCCTCTGCCGAAGAGGACGAGAACAACCAGTGTGACGATGGCGAGGTGCCAGAAACTCAAAGCGCCCATGAAATTCCCTCCATTTTAGCCTTCGGGAGGCGGCACGGCCTCGCCGATCTCGACGCGCACCGCGAAGCGGACGCCCGATTCGATGAAGCGCTCGCCTTCAAGAATGTCGGCATCGCCGCGGATCGGCTCGTTCGAAAAGGTCGAGCGAGGCGTTCTCGTCACCTCTTCGACCAGAACCGCATAATGCACACCATATGCCTCGCCGCGCGAGGGGATGGGCAGGCGCAGGTCAAGAAGGCGCGACGCGCCGCCATTGACCTGGCGTGTCGTGACGATGAGGCCGCCGGCCGTGCTGTCGATGGCACGCGCAAACACCTCGTCCTTCAACTCCTCCGGATCGAGGCGCGCGACGCGTTCAAGGATCTGCCCGTGCGGCGAGCGGGTGACTTCGATCAAGGTCAGGCGCAAAAGCGGCGTTTCCCCGGCCGCGGTTCCGGGGCCTTTCGCGTCGGGTTGCTTGCCCGAGGCGACGCCGGTCGCCATGCCGATGTCGACTTTTACCCAGTCGCGTCCATCGACCGGGATGCGCGAGGCCGACACGTCGCGGAAATAGCCAGCGACCTGCACCCACTCGGCGACCGGCTGAGACACCTGCAGGTGGCGCTTGGCAAAGGGCTGGAAGCGGACCAGCCCGAAACGGACGAAAGGATCGCGCGCATTACCGACGTCGAGGTCGACGTCGACATACCAGTGCTCGAAATCCGGATCGAAGCGCGGCGTATAGGTGACCAGCGAGACCAGCATGAATTCCGGCGTCCGCTTAGCAGCCTCGCTCTTCGCCTTGTCCTTATCGTCAACCTTATCCTTTTCTGCGTCTTCGTCCTTCGTGCCATCATCGTCGGCATTAGGGATGGGCATCAGCGCGTTTTCGACGAAGCGCGGCTTGTAACGTTCAGCTCTGAGCCAGTGCGCGGCGAAGTCCTCGTTTTCCGTTGCGATGAGATCGATGGGCCTGACGAAGTCCGCCCGGCTGGCGCTGACATCGCGGAAAGCCGCGTCGTCGATCAGCCAAGCCATTTCCTCGGAGGCGAAGATCGGATCGGCGCCCCAGCGTGTGACAAAGGAGCCGCCGATGCCGAGGTCGGCGTCAGTGAAGAAGCCTTCGCGCCATTTCGCCGTCGCTCCAGGAGCAGCGAAACGGTGGAGGTCGATCTCGTTCGGTCCTTCGTTCGGTGCCAGCGGGCTTTTGCGCCGGACGATGCCTTGCTCGAGTTCGGCGTTGGTCCATTCGTCGCGCTCAAGCGTACCCTTTGCGTCCATCAGATTGGGCGGCCAGACGACGATCCCCAGCCGCTCGTCCTCGCCGGAGGTCCACCACGGACGGCGCAGCCGGATGCGCACCTTGGTGCGCCGCTCCCGCTTGCTGCCCTCGTTGGTCCACACATAGGCCGGCAAAAGGCTCTTCGTCGTCAGTGCCGCCGGCCGCTCCGTCGCCGGCAGGATGACCTCGCGCACCGGACGGCTTTTCCTGAACATGCGGTCGCGGTCGATCTCCGCTTCGGCGGGAGTGGGATAGCTCGATCGATCGGGGATATGACGGGCCGTGCGTGACGTCGCCACTAGCCAGAGTTTGACGCGGCGGGCGAGCGTATCGGGGAAGATTCCTTCCAACACGGCGCGGCTCTTGGTGTCGGTCGGCTCCGCATCTCGCTGGAGGTCTTTCAACTGCCGGCCCTGCCGCGTCAATGCAGCCAAATCGGCGGGCACCTGCTGCGTCCGCCTGATCGGCCAGCGCGCCACGATACCTTGGCCGAGCCGCGGTGCAGCTTTGCCGTCGCGGGCGACATCGAAGCCGAACAGCTCGTCCATGTAGCTGGGCTCGTTATTACCGGCTTTACCGGCATTCCCCTGACGCTGGCTCTTCTTTATCGGTTCCGGCTGCCCGTCGGGATCCGGTTGCGTGCGCGGCCACTCACCGCGTGCGCGTCCGTAGTAGTTCCGACCAAGCTCGAGGTTGTCGAAGGTGCCGCCGATCGGCATCACCGCCTCCGCGTGCAGTTCCACCGTCTCGGTGGTGTCGGGATCGAAGCCGGCAAGGCCGAGCACAACAACGTTGCTGCCGCCGTCTTCGTCCTTGTCCGGTCCGAAGCCGCTCTCCAGCCAGGTCTTCTGCGTCGCGGCCGAGAGCCGCAGCAGCCTTACCTCGTCGATCACGGGGTCGTCCTTCGGCAGGCCGCTTGTATGTATGGCGCGCAAGCGCCGCACCGACGCGATGTCGGGCAGGGGACGGCGTAAAAGCGTATCGTAGACGGCCGATGCCGCGCGCTTCACCGCCGACCATGGAATGGACGCTTCGCCACGGCGCAGGAGAATGGCATCGTCGGCAGTTCCGCTTGTATTCTGCGCAAGCGACAGGCAGCTCTTCACGGAAGCGTTGTCGATGGCGCAGCCCATGATCAGCGCCATGGCCTCCGGCAGGTCGAACCAGGCTTGCAGGCTCTGCCGGGACGGCAGGCACCACGTCTCGACCTCGAAGTCCTCACCGGGCGCGAGGCAGAGGGTCAGTGTCATCACCGGCACGCCGTCCGCCGTCGGCTCCAGTGCCGTGAAGGGGACGCCGGCTTCAGCTGCGCGCTTCCTGAGATCGTCGTGGCTGGCCAGCGGCGTCGCAGACGACGGCACGGCCTTCACCTTGATCCGCACCGGTCGGGCGTCGGGGTAGCCCGGGTTCATCGAAGCTGCCGCTTTGGCGGTGGCGTAGAAGGAAACGCGGATCGCCTCGCCGGCGAGGTATCGATCCGGCTGGTCGGGATACCGGAGCGCAATCACAAGCTCGCGCGCGGCCGGGTCGGGATAATATTCCTGGCGCTTGCGGGGCGGATCGATCTTCGCGGCAAGCTTCGTCCGCTTCCTGAACACGGCAAACCCACCCGGAGTGATTTTCTGCGGCCGCTCCTTGCCGAGTTCGTCATGCGTCTCGTAACGCCGATAGGTGCCCCGGATAGCCGCCGCCACAGGCGGCTCGCGCGGATCGAAGAGCGGAAAGCCGCCCCAGTCGGAGTCGTAGTCGACGTCCTGCAGTCCGCCCGGTGGCGCACGGTCCAGCCGGCGTGCGGCCGCGTCGAACACCGAATGCATAACCGCAAAATCGAGGTTGACCAGTGGCGCGAAAAGCATGCGCGCGGTCTCGTCCGGGGCGAACCGCCAGCCGTCCTCAGCGTCGATGCCGCCGACGCCCGGCTGACTGCGTACCACCATGTCCTTGCCGTCAATGCCCTTACGCTCGCTGCCGAATTCACCGATCAGGATGGCCGCTTCCACCGCTACGATGGGTGGGCCGATGCGTTCCTGACGTAGGAACCGCTGTACTTCCGAGGCTTTCGACGGATAGGCCATGCCGCGGCCAAGTCCGCCGTCGTACATGTTGATGGCGCGGCCGAGCGGCGCGCAAACCCCACCGACGAGCACGGCGCGCGCGCCGAG
>NZ_JALBGX010000049.1:0-48790 GCF_023006465.1 Rhizobium sp. PRIMUS64
CGCGCCGTTGCCGCGTCTTGCCTTCTGCATGGCCCACTCCAGCGCCGCCTCGACCGGTGAGGTGGTCGTGTCGATATCGTTGCCGTAGAGGCAGAGGCCGGCTTCCAGGCGCAGCGAATCGCGGGCGCCAAGGCCGATCGCCTGGACATCGGGATGCTCGAGCAACCTCATGGTGACATCCTCGGCCTTGTCGACGGGGATCGAAATCTCGAAGCCGTCCTCGCCGCTATAGCCGGAGCGCGAGACCAGACAGGAAACATCGTGCAGGCGGCAATGGCGCACGTCCATGAATTTCATCGCCGCGACGTCGGCCCAGAGCTCGGCGAGAACTTCGACCGCGCGCGGTCCCTGTAGCGCGATCAAAGCGCGATTGAGGAGCGTGATGTCGCACTGGTCGCCGATATGGGCCTGCAGATGAGCGAGATCGGCCTCCTTGCAGGAAGCGTTGACGACGATGAAAAGGTGATCGTCGAGATGAGTGATCATCAGATCGTCGAGAATGCAGCCGGTATCATCGGTGAAGAAGCCATAACGCTGGCGGCCTTCGGCAAGGCCGAGGATATCGACCGGCACCAGGCTTTCGAGCGCCAGCGCCGCATCCTCGTAGCTGCCAGATTTCGCCTTCACGATGACCTGGCCCATGTGGGAGACATCGAAGAGGCCGGCTTCGGCGCGGGTATGAAGATGCTCCTTCATGACGCCTGCGGGGTATTGCACCGGCATGTCGTAACCCGCGAACGGCACCATGCGGGCGCCGAGCGAAAGATGCAGGGCATGCAGCGGGGTTTTCTTCAGGGCAGCAGTATCGTCCAAAAGACGCCTCCGGGGTTTGCGCCTTCTCACGAAGGCGCGGGCTCAAATCTGAAGGCGCGGCTGCGCACTTCTCTCCTGAGCCCCCTCTGTCCCTTTGCCTGAGATTGTTATCCCTTCGGCGAGCGTTTCGAGAACGCTTCTCTCCAGAGTTCCGTCTGCCCCTTGCTGGTCCTTTTGCCTGAGAGTTTCCGGGGCGGTTGCTCCTTCGGCACCGGTGGCGAAAGCACCGGCTTCTCCCAACAAGGTTGGCGCAATTATCCGGCGGGTGTAGCGCTTGGCAAGGCCAAATGTCGTGACCGGACAATTTTTTGTCGCCATATCCATGCCAAGCCCTGATCTGCGGCAAATCTGCTTTTGCATTCCGTGGGGAAACCGGCTATCGCGACATGCTGTTGAAGGGGATCTCATGCGGCAGACCGGACTGAAAGCGACGCTCTTCCTGCGCATGCTTTGCGCATTGAGCCTGCTTTTGCTTGGCCTCGCCCATCAGGCACCTCAGGCTGTCGCCTCCGAAGGCTACGATGCAGCGGCCTATGTGCTGCCTGACGGTACCTTCGCCTCGCTCTGCGTCACCGTGAAGGACACCGACGGCAAGACCGTCGCCTTCAAGCCGAATTGCGAAGCCTGTCGGCTGTCGGCCTCCGTCATCCTGCCGGCGCCGGATGCGGGCTCCTGGCTCGAGCGCAAGCTCGCCGCGCTGATCAACGCGCCGATCGAAACCTCAGCAGTTGCCAGCGTAAGCGCCGTCAGCCGGCCGAATTCCCGCGCACCTCCCGTCCTCGCCTGATCTGCTTCCGCAACCCATGATGCAGCATGCCGGTCCGCCCGAGAGAGGTCCGTGGCCGGCGAGGAGATATCCGATGAAAACTATCAAGACATTTGGCAAGACATTCGGGCTTGCCGCCGTTCTTTCCGCGACCGCCTTTGCCGGCGCTGAGGCGCACGTGACCTTCCTCGACAGAGAGGCGAAGCAGGACAGCACCATTCTTGCCACGCTGCAGGTGCCGCACGGCTGCGACGGCAAGGCGACCACGGAAGTGCGGGTCAAGCTGCCGGAAGGCTTCGTCTTCGCCAAGCCGCAGCCGAAGGCAGGCTGGGAGCTCGACGTGATCAAGGGCGACTACCAGAAGACCTACGACAATCACGGCGACAAGGTGAAGACGGGCGCGATCGAAGTGCGCTGGAAGAACGGCAATCTCTCCGACGATTTCTACGATACTTTCGTCATCCAGGGTAAAGTGTCAGGAGTCGAGGCCGGCACCTCGCTCGCCTTTCCGGTGACGCAGATGTGCGGCGATACGGTCACGGCCTGGGATCAGGTGGCAAAGGAAGGTGGCGACGCGCATGGACTGAAAAGCCCGGCGCCGCTGTTGAAGGTCGTCGCCGGCGAAGACCATGGTCACGACCATGACGATATGGCCGGCATGGACATGTCCGGCATGGCTGGCATGGCCGCTGCCGCACCGGCTGGCGAAACGGTCAAGGCCGGCGATCTCGAAATTTCCGGCGGCTTCGCCAAGGCAATGCTGCCCGGCCAGCCGGTCGGCGGCGGCTTTTTCACGGTGAAAAACAACGGCAAGACGGACGATCGCCTGCTGTCCGTGACCTCGCCTGTATCAGGCGAAGTTCAGATCCACGAGATGGAGACCAAGGACAACGTCATGCGGATGCGCCAGCTGAAGGACGGCATCGCCATCGCCGCTGGTGAGACGGTCAAGCTTGAGCCCGGCAACCTGCACCTGATGTTCCAGAAGGTGAAGACGCCGTTCAAGCAGGGAGACACGGTGCCGGTGACGCTGACCTTCGAAAGGGCCGGCAAGGTCGATCTGGTCCTGCAGGTGCTCTCCGCTCAAGGCAAGTGAGAGCAGCGATTCAAAGTGCTACAGCGTCCTTTGCGCGTCTGGAAAGACGCGCGGCGCTGTAGTTAAAAAAAGCCCGCGACAGCAATCGCAGTCGCGGGCTTTCGTTTGGAAGGCGATAGCCTCAGAAGTCTTCGTAGGATCGCAGCGCCTGTTTCAGGCCGGACTGCGGCTGGCGGTTGCCCTTCGCCATCAAGTCGAGCGCAACTTCGGTTGACTGGATGATGCTGGAGGGCTCGTCTATTTCCTCAGTGCCTTCGGCCTTCAACTGCCGGTCGACAGCCCGCCGTGCGTCGCGCGCCGCAGTGCTCGTCGCGACACGCTGCGGGATTCGGAGCGACTCGAAAGCAACCGCGGCGGTGTTGGCCGATATGGACAGGAGCTGGGTCATGCCAGTCACCGTATCGGCATGACCTTGGCGCCATCATAAGAAAATCATTGGCATTTTACAAAATGGTAAGAATTCATATGAGCTCGATTGGAATCACTTTCGCAACGCGGTAAATCCGGCTCATGATCCAGACTCTCCTTGTCGCCTTCGGCGGCGCTATCGGTTCCGTTCTCAGATATTACGTCGGTCAGTGGACGCTACGTCTCATGGGGCCGACCTTTCCCTGGGGAACGCTTGCCGTCAATGTTGTCGGCTGCTTCGTCATTGGCGTCTTCGCCGAGCTGATCGCGCGGAAGTTCAACGCCTCGACGGAACTGCGCCTTTTGCTGATCACCGGCTTCCTCGGTGGCTTCACCACTTTTTCGGCCTTCTCGCTGGATGCCATCTCGCTGTTCGAACGCGGCGAGGCTGTTGCCGGCGGCATTTATATCGCTGCGAGCGTCGGACTTTCGATGGCGGCCGTCATAGCAGGCCTTGCTGTCATGCGCGCTTTGGCCTGATTTCTTTTCCGGTTTCCGTTTTGCGTGAAAATGCTCTAAAGGCTGCGGCAAGAACGCCGGCTCGGCCTGCGCTGCAATTTCCGAAAGATTTTTTATGGCTGGCATTGAACATATCAAGGTTGAACCCGACGAAGCCGGCATGCGGCTCGATCGCTGGTTCAAGGTACACTTTCCGGGGCTCGGTTTCGGCCCGCTGCAGAAGCTGCTGCGCTCCGGCCAGGTGCGCGTCGACGGCGGACGTGTCAAATCGGATGCGCGCGTGCAGCCCGGCCAGACGGTGCGCGTGCCGCCGCTGGATGTCGATGCCAAGCTGAAGTCAGGACCGATCGCCGGCAAGGATCTCAAGCATTCGACGGATTTCGAACTGCTGTCGCGCATGGTGCTGCATGAGGACGAAAAGGTGATCGTGCTCAACAAGCCACCCGGTCTTGCCGTGCAGGGCGGCTCCGGCGTCGCCAGGCATATCGACCAGATGCTCGAAGCCTGGACCAGCCCGAAGGGCGAGAAGCCGCGGCTCGTCCACCGTCTCGACCGCGATACGTCTGGTGTTCTCGTCATCGCCCGCACCCGCGGTGCCGCGCAGAAGCTGACGGCGGCCTTCCGCGAGCGCGATACCAAGAAGACCTACTGGGCGCTGGTCAAGGGCGTGCCACGCAAACACGAAGACAAGATCTCGACCTGGCTCGTCAAGGAGCCGACGGCTGACGGCGACCGCATGCGTATCGCCAAGCACGGCGAGGATGGAGCAGATCACGCCGTCTCCTTCTATCGTGTGCTCGAAACCGCCGCCCAGAACCTCGCCTGGCTGGAGATGGAACCCTATACCGGCCGTACCCATCAGCTGCGTGTGCACGCGCTGCATATCGGCCATCCGATCATCGGCGATCCGAAATATTTCGACGACGATCCGAATTGGGATTTTCCAGGCGGCGTCCAGAAGAAGCTGCATCTGCACGCACGTCACATCGACATCCCGCACCCCTCCGGCGGGCGCCTGCGCATCAGTGCGCCGCTGCCGTCGCATATGGTGCAGACCTGGAATCTTCTCGGCCTCGATCTCGCCAGTGCCGAAAGGGACGCCGAATGAAACTGGCGCTTTTCGATTGCGATGGCACACTGGTCGATAGCGCCGGTCTGATCCACGAAACCATGCGCAGGACCTTCGATAAGTTCGGCAGGCCGGAACCGCGCTTTGAAGACACCAAGGCCATTATCGGCCTGTCCCTCGATATTGCGATTGCCCGCATGCAGGGCAGGCAGCATGTGGAGCAGGAAGACATCGACATGACGGCGCATTACAAATCGCTGTTCTCGATCGTGCGTCAGGACCTCGATTACAGGGAGCCGCTGTTTCCCGGCATCCGCGAGATGATCGACGCGATCAGCGGGCGCGATGACCTGCTGATCGGCGCGGTGACGGGCAAATCCCGCCGCGGGCTCAAGCTCGTGATGGAGACACATGGTTTCGACGCGCATTTCATCGTCGCACGCACCGCCGACGATTGCCCCTCCAAGCCGCATCCAGCCATGGTGACGGAATGCTGCGATGAAACCGGCATGAATGCCGCCGACACCATTGTCATCGGCGACGCGGTTTACGATATGCAGATGGCAAAGGCTGCCGGCGCCAAGGCGATCGGTGTTGCCTGGGGCTATGCCAGCGTGGATGAGCTGATCGCCAACGGCGCTGATGCGATCGCCTACCATCCGAACGAGATATTGCGTCATTTTTCTTGAGGTGAGCCCATGCGCGATCTGCTGAACGACCTTTCCGAAGGCCTGAGCCATCCCGATCCCATCCGCCGCGCGCAGATCCAGATGAAGAAGCCGCTGCCGAAGCGCTTCTATACCGACGTCTCCATTGCCGAACACGAGGGCGGTTTTGCGATCACGCTCGACGGCAAGATGGTGCGCACGCCGGCACGGCAGGTTCTCGCCGTGCCGACCGAGGCGCTCGCGCAGCTTGTCGCTGCCGAATGGCAGGCGCAGGGCGAGGAGATCAATCCCGTGAGCATGCCGGTAACGCGGCTCGTCAACACCGCACTCGACGGCGTTGCCGCCAACGCGCAGGCGATCTTCGAGGATATCCTGCGCTTTTCTTCCAGCGACCTCATCTGCTACCGAGCGGGGGAGCCGGAACTTCTGGTCGAACGCCAGGCCGAGCACTGGGATCCCGTGATCGACTGGGCGGCGAATGATCTCGGCGCCCGGTTCATCCTCGTCGAAGGGGTGATGCCTCAGGAGCAGCCGCGCGAGGCGACTGCCGCCTTCGCCGTCACGCTCGCGAGATATGATAGCCCGATGGCACTTGCAGCGCTCCACACGGTCACCACGCTGACCGGCTCGGCGATCCTGGCGCTCGCCTTCGCCGAGGGCCGGGTAACGACTGAGGAGGCCTGGTCGCTTGCCCATCTCGACGAGGATTGGACGATCGAGCATTGGGGCAGCGACGAGGAAGCCGAGGAGCGGCGGGCCAAGCGCTTTGCCGAGTTCAAAGCGGCAGCGGATGTTTTTTTCGCCCTAAGCGCCTGAAACATATTGCCTTCCAATGCATTATGACGAAGTCTGCGACTCCAACGGGGTGGTGCGGGATTTTGCAATGAATTGGCTGAGGTCGTGTTTTTGCCGGGCCGCACTTGTCTGTATCGCGCTTACGGCCTGCGTCGGCCTCTCGGCCACCAAGCCGGAGGCACCGGTCTATGATGTGCGCAGCGCCGTCGTTCTCTCCGGTCCGAACATGCCGGCCGAGCTGCTTTCCGGCATCAACGACCGCGTCAACGCCGCGATCAACGCCACCGTGCGCGACACCGTGCTGCCGCGGGTGGTGCTGACGATCCGCGTGGTTTCCATCCAAAAGGGCCTCGGCTTCCAGAAGGACCGCAACGTCGCCAAGATCAGCATCGACGCGGCCTCGGTCGAGGACGGCTCGGTCATCGCCGTCAGCGCCTTCGACGTGACCAGCATTGCTGCTGATCCCAAGCTTGCCGACGAGATCCTGGCCGAGGACGTCGCGGCAAGGATACGCTCGGTTTTCTCACTCAGCGGGCGCGGGCGCTAAATAGTTAGAACATGATGTTGTCCGAAAACCGCGCTCACTTTTCGGCATCATGCTCTAGCGCATAATCCAACCGCCGGATTGCCGCCCGCAGCGGCGAGGGAGATTACATGAAGGAAATTCTCGAGGAACTGGAACGGCGCCGCGGCATTGCCCGCCTTGGCGGCGGCGAAGCACGCATCGACGCCCAGCACAAACGCGGCAAGCTGACGGCGCGCGAGCGTATTGACCTCTTCCTCGATGAGGGCTCCTTCGAGGAATTCGACATGTTTGTCGAACATCGCTCCACCGATTTCGGCATGGATAAGAGCCGGATTGCCGGCGACGGCGTCGTCACCGGCTGGGGCACGGTCAATGGCCGCACGGTGTTCGTCTTCGCCAAGGACTTCACCGTCTTCGGCGGCTCGCTATCGGAAGCGCATGCCGAGAAGATCATGAAGGTGCAGGACATGGCGCTGAAGAACCGCGCGCCGATTGTCGGTATCTATGATGCGGGCGGCGCCCGTATCCAGGAGGGCGTGGCGGCTCTCGGCGGTTATGCCGAGGTATTCCAGCGCAATGTGCTCGCCTCCGGCGTCATTCCGCAGATCTCGGTGATCATGGGTCCTTGCGCCGGCGGCGACGTTTATTCGCCTGCGATGACAGATTTCATTTTCATGGTGCGTGATACCTCCTACATGTTCGTCACCGGTCCCGATGTGGTGAAAACCGTGACCAACGAGACGGTGACGGCCGAAGAACTCGGCGGCGCCGTGGTGCATACGGTGCGCTCGTCGATTGCCGATGGCGCCTATGACAATGACGTCGAAACGCTCTTGCAGGTACGGCGGCTGATCGATTTCCTGCCGCTGTCAAATACCGCGCCGCTGCCCGAGATCGAATGTTACCAGTCGGTGACAGAGATCGACACCTCGCTTGACACGCTGGTGCCGGCGAGTTCCAACAAGCCTTACGACATCAAGGAACTGATCCGGAAGGTGGCGGACGAGGGGGATTTCTTCGAGATCCAGGCGAGTTTTGCCGGAAATATCGTCTGCGGCTTCGGCCGCGTCGAAGGCTCCACCGTCGGTTTCGTCGCCAACCAGCCGATGGTGCTGGCCGGCGTGCTCGACAGTGACGCATCGCGCAAGGCGGCCCGTTTCGTGCGCTTCTGCGACTGCTTCAACATTCCAATCGTCACCTTCGTCGACGTGCCGGGTTTCCTGCCGGGTACGGCGCAGGAATATGGCGGCCTCATCAAACACGGCGCCAAGCTGCTCTTTGCCTACGCCGAGGCGACGGTGCCGAAGCTCACCGTCATCACCCGCAAGGCTTTCGGCGGCGCCTATGACGTGATGGCGTCGAAGCATCTGCGCGGTGATCTCAACTATGCTTGGCCGACGGCGCAGATCGCCGTGATGGGCGCCAAGGGCGCCGTCGAGATCATCTTCCGCAAGGATATCGCCGATCCCGAAAAGATCGCCGCCCATACGAAAATGTATGAGGACCGGTTCCTCTCGCCCTTCGTTGCCGCCGAGCGTGGTTATGTCGACGAGGTGATCATGCCGCATTCCACCCGGCGGCGGCTGGCGCGCGGGCTGAAGATGCTGCGCAACAAGGATCTCGCCAATCCGTGGAAGAAACACGACAACATCCCGCTTTAACGTTTTCCGCCGAACAAAGCTGCGCGATCGGGTGTTTACCCGCTGTCGAAAAAGTGAACGGCCGTCAGCGATCCGTGTGTTCAATCCTTGCGAGGGACAGGCTAACGCTCGGCTCTTATTGTTTTAATGGAGAGGTTTAATGTCAACTTTCGAGCGTCTTTCTGCCTATCGCCCCTATGGGCTGGCCGCTCTCAGAATCATCACCGCGCTGCTGTTCATCGAACACGGCACGATGAAGCTTTTCGCTTTCCCGGCTGCGCAGATGGCCGGCCCGCTGCCGCCGCTGATGCTTTTCGCCGCCCTTCTTGAGCTTATCGGCGGTATCCTCATTCTCGTCGGCCTGCTGACGCGCCCTGTCGCCTTCCTCCTCGCCGGTGAAATGGCCGTCGCCTATTTCATGGCGCATGCTCCGAACAGCTTCTTCCCGGCCGTCAACCAGGGTGACGCCGCGATCCTGTTCTGCTTCGTCTTCCTTTACCTGTTCTTCTCCGGTCCCGGCGCTTTTGCCGTCGATAACCGCAAGACAGCCTGAACGATAGACTGAGGGGCGTCGCGACGCCCCTCAGTCTGACATCAGGCGGTAAGCTTGAGACCGGCGATGCCGGCGACGATCAAAGTGATGCAGGCAAGACGGGAGACACTTGCCTCATCGCCGAGCAGCCAGATGCCGAGAAATACGGTGCCGACCGTGCCGATGCCGGTCCAGACCGCATAGGCGGTGCCGATCGGCAGGTGCTTCACCGCCAGGCCGAGCAGCACGATGCTCACCACCATGGATATGACGGTCAGCGCCGTCGGCAGCGGCCGCGTGAAACCATCGGTATATTTAAGGCCGATTGCCCAGCCACATTCAAAAAGACCGGCGAGAAAAAGCAGAAACCAGGCCATGCGACTCTCCTTGTTCAAGAGCGAGGCCGTCCCCGCGACAGTTGCATCCTGGAGGATGCCGCAGTCGTCTGCGATAACGCCTATATGCGTGAGGCGGCGGCGGTGTTCAAGGTCGGAATCGGCACGGCTGCCATGCCACCCGTTTCTTGCGGGCTTGGGAGCCGGATCAGGATTGCCCGCCAGCCTCGGCGGAAAGGCTCTTGGCGCGGCGGCAGAGGCGATCGAAGGTTTCGAGGAAGCGTGAACGGTCTTTCGGGCTGAAGGCGGCGTTGTAGCCCTTGCTCTCGCCGGTTTCACGCAAGTGCGCGCCGAGATCGCGCATGGCGCTCGCCATGCCGATATTGGTCTCGTCGAAGACGCGCCCTGTGGGTCCGCTGACGAAGGCGCTAGCGGCGACACAGCGTACGGCAAGCGGCACATCGGCGGTGACGACAACATCGCCCGCACCGGCTCGTTCGGCGATCCAGTTGTCGGCGGCGTCAAAGGCGTTGGAGACGATGACGTTGTGGATCATCGGATCGCGCGAGGGGCGCAGGCCGGAATTGGCCACGAAGGTGACTTCGAGGCCGAGACGTTCGGCCACCTTCAGGATTTCCGGCTTCACCGGGCAGGCATCGGCGTCGACATAGATCAAAGGCTGTTTACCTCATTCAATGCCGACGCCTGATACGCGCGGATTACTCGCGAGTCCAGATTTCGCTCGCAACCTTTTCCGAGCCGCCATAGGTCCAGACACCCTGCCAGCTGCCGTCCGGCTGCTCGAAATACATGGCGATGCCGAAATTCTCCTTGGAGACGTAGCCGACGGAGATCGCCGTATCCTCGTCGCTTGCCGGACCCATTTCGAAACGATCGCCGCTGAATTTTGCGCCGAGGCCGGTGCCGATCGACTCGTTCTTGCCGATCATCCAGTCGACGATATAGGTCTCGCCGTTGCGAAGCACCTTGACGGTGCCCTGATATTTGCTGCCGTCCTCGCTGGTGCCAGCGACCTTGTAGGAACCTGTGGGGTCCGCAAATGCAATGGCGGGCAGTAACACAAATGCACAGGCCGAAATAATAGTCCGAAAAATCATAGGGCCCCCCTTTTGGCGAAGCACGATTGCCAAGCACCGAAGCGGTAACATGAAAGGGCTTCACACTTGGTGAAGCCCTCTGCAGATCAGGCCCGTTATTTTTGGGGTATCGAGCGGTTTTACTTCAAGCCCGCAGTCTTTGTGTCATGCATTAGTACACCACGACGCCGCGGATGCTTTTGCCTGAATGCATCAGCTCGAAGCCCTTGTTGATGTCTTCGAGCGGCATGGTGTGGGTGATCATCGGATCGATCTGGATCTTGCCCTGCATGTACCATTCGACGATCTTCGGCACGTCGGTGCGGCCGCGCGCGCCGCCGAAAGCCGTGCCCATCCAGTTGCGGCCGGTGACCAGTTGGAACGGACGGGTGGAGATTTCCTGGCCGGCGCCGGCCACGCCGATGATAACCGACTTGCCCCAGCCGCGATGGCTGGCTTCCAGTGCCTGGCGCATCACCTTGGTGTTGCCGGTGCAGTCGAAGGTGTAGTCGGCGCCACCGATCAGGTCGCCGTTGCGTTTGGTCAGGTTGACGAGGTAAGGCACGATGTCGTCACCGACCTCCTTCGGATTGACGAAATGGGTCATGCCGAATTTCTCGCCCCATGCCTTGCGGTCAGGGTTGATATCGACGCCGATGATCATGTCGGCACCGGCAAGACGCAGGCCCTGAAGCACGTTGAGACCGATGCCGCCGAGACCGAAGACGATCGCCGTGGCGCCGATCTCCACCTTGGCGGTATTGATGACCGCACCGATGCCGGTCGTCACGCCGCAGCCGATGTAGCAGATCTTGTCGAACGGCGCGTCGGGATTGACCTTGGCAAGGGCGATCTCCGGCAGCACGGTGAAGTTCGAAAAAGTCGAGCACCCCATATAGTGGTGGATCTTGTCCTTGCCGATCGAAAAGCGGCTCGTTCCATCCGGCATCAGCCCCTGGCCCTGGGTAGCGCGGATCGAGGTGCAGAGATTGGTCTTGCGGGAAAGGCAGGAATAGCACTCGCGGCATTCCGGGGTGTAGAGCGGAATGACATGGTCGCCCTTCTTGACCGAGGTGACGCCGGAGCCGACATCGACGACGATGCCGGCACCCTCATGGCCGAGAATGGCCGGAAACAGGCCTTCAGGATCGGCGCCCGACAGGGTGAAATCGTCGGTGTGGCAGATGCCCGTCGCCTTGACCTCGACCAGCACTTCGCCGGCCCGCGGCCCTTCCAGCTGCACGGTCATCACTTCCAGCGGTTTTCCGGCCTGAACGGCAACGGCGGCGCGAACGTCCATCTTCACATCTCCCTGTCGATTTTTGTTGGTTCCCAGCTGATTTATCGGGCTGAGCTTGGCATGGTCGGCGAACTCGGCTCAAGCGAAAACGGCCGGTCGCCCGGTCTTTTCCTCTCAGGCGAATTCCATGATCACGGCATCGACGGCCAGGCTTTCGCCGGCCGCGGCATTGATCTTCGAGATGACGAGATCGCGGTCGGCGCGCAGCACGTTTTCCATCTTCATCGCTTCGACGATCGCAAGCGTCTCACCGGCCTTGACCTCCTGGCCCTCGGCAACCGCGATGGCGACGACGAGGCCAGGCATCGGGCAGAGCAGGAGCTTGGAGGTATCGGGCGGCAGTTTCACCGGCATCAGCCTGTCGAGCTCGGCATGACGCGGCGAAAAGACCTTGGTAATCACTGAAAGCCCCTGCCAGTCGATACGCAACCCGTTCAGAACGGGGCGAATCTGCGCGGTGATGTCGCGACCGCCGACCTTGCCGCTCCAGACAGGATCCCCCGGTCTCCAATCGGTGACAACACTCTTGCTCTCGCCCTCTATCGCCCCCTCGATCGCGATGTCCATATCGAAGGGGATAGTGACGAGGCCGTCGAGCAATCTTGCAGCGACGTGGTTGTCGCCGATCTTGACCACCCATTCCTCGCGCAGCGCGCCCGATGCGGCGCGCAGACGATCGGCGAAACGTTCGCGGCGGTTTGTCTCGATCAGCGAGGCGGAGAGGGCGATGCCGGCAAGCACGGCTTCTTCCGCCGGGTCCGGTTTCATCGGCGCAAAACCATCGGGATATTCCTCGGCGATGAAGCCTGTGGACAGCCGGCCCTCGCGCCAGCGCGGATGTTTCATCAGCGCCGACAGGAAAGGCACATTGTGCTCGATGCCATCGACGACGAAGCCGTCGAGCGCCCGGCCCATGGCGTCGATCGCCTCGGGCCGGGTCGGCGCCCAGGTGCAGAGCTTGGCGATCATCGGATCGTAGTACATCGAAATCTCGGCACCCTCGAAGACGCCGGTATCGTTGCGGATAACGACATTGCCGGTCCTGCCTTCCGCCGGCGGGCGGTAACGCGTCAGGCGGCCGATCGAGGGCAGGAAGTTGCGGTAGGGATCTTCGGCATAGAGCCGGCTCTCAATCGCCCAGCCGTCGAGCCTGATGTCCTCCTGAGCAAAGGGAAGGGGCTCTCCGGCTGCCACCCGGATCATCTGCTCGACGAGATCGATACCGGTGACGAGTTCGGTCACGGGATGCTCGACCTGCAGGCGGGTGTTCATTTCTAGGAAATAGAAATTGCGGTCGCGGTCGACGATGAATTCGACGGTGCCGGCGCTCTGGTAATCGACGGCCTTCGCCAACGCCACCGACTGTTCGCCCATGGACTTACGGGTGGCTTCATCGAGGAAGGGCGAGGGCGCCTCTTCCGCGACCTTCTGGTTCCGCCGCTGGATCGAGCATTCGCGCTCGCCGAGATAGACGACGTTGCCATGCGCGTCGGCCAGCACCTGGATCTCGATATGGCGCGGCTCGACGACGAACTTCTCGATGAAGACGCGGTCGTCGCCGAAGGAGCTTTTTGCCTCCGAGCGGGCGCGCTCGAAGCCGTCACGCACATCAGCCTTGTTCCAGGCGATGCGCATGCCCTTGCCGCCGCCACCCGCCGACGCCTTGATCATGACAGGATAGCCGATCTCGCCAGCGATCACTTCCGCATGGGCGGCATCTTCGATGATGCCGAGATGGCCCGGCACGGTGGAGACACCGGCGGCATTGGCGAATTTCTTCGATTCGATCTTGTCGCCCATCGCCATGATGGCCTTCGGCTTCGGGCCGATGAAGACGATGCCCTGCTTTTCGAGTTCAGCGCAGAAGGAGGCGCGTTCGGAGAGGAAGCCGTAACCGGGGTGGACGGCCTCGGCCCCCGTCGCCTTGCAGGCGGCGATGATCTTTTCGGCGACGAGATAACTCTCCGACGCCGCCGCCGGGCCGATATGCACAGCCTCGTCAGCCATCTCGACATGCAGCGCGTCCCGATCCGCATCCGAATAGACCGCGACGGTCAGAATCCCCATGCGGCGCGCAGTCTTGATCACGCGGCAGGCAATTTCGCCGCGATTCGCGATCAGGATTTTCTTGAACATGGAGACTCCACCCAGAAATGCATCCCGGAGTTTTACGCACAAAACACCGGAACGCACAATCAGGCTTGCGGAGCGTCAGGCGACGGCAGCTTCGGAGACAGGTTCCTCGTCGACGATGCGCAGCCAGCGGCTGCGACGCGGCTCGGCATAATCGCGCAGCTCGACGGCAGCCATGATCCCCGCCCAGTGCGGATGATTGGCGCCGGACAGCGTTGCCTGCTCGATCTGCTGGAGAACGCCGTATTCGACCGACGAGACGGGGATGATGCCGCCTTCGGCGACGCTTCTGAAGATGCGCATTGCGTAGTCGACGTCCTGGCGGGTGATGCCCCGGCGATCGATGGCGCGCGACAGCTTGTAGCCACCGATATTGTCGGTGATCGCCAGACGAAGCTGATCGAGGGCAAGCGCTCTCAACTCAACTGGGACATCGGTCGAAATCTCCATAACGTGGAGAATGAGCTCGAGCTCGAGCGCCGAGTTGACGACACCATTGGTCGTGAACATGCGCATGATCCAGGCGACGTTGATTTCATCCAGCGAGCCCTGCGGATAGGTGTAATGGACGATGAAACCGGCGAGCTGCTCCACGAAGAAAGCGTTCCAGTCGGCACATTTTTCAGGGCAGGAATTGTTGAGCGCCAACATCGCCACGACGTCGTCGGATGTCCGGATACCCTCCGGAAAACTATGTTTGCGCAGCAGTACTATATCTTCGGCCGTCAGCCGATGCTTGCCGGCCACGACACAGGCCGGAAAAGCGAGACGAAATTCGCTCATGTTTTAACTCCAGGCTTCATCATGAAACCGGAGACAGTTTTAGCGCCTGCGAATTGACGATCCCTCAAGAAGAGGAGTTAATCTGATATTCCCGAGGTCAGGAAGATTTTAACGTTTGCGCCTGCAGCCGCTCGCGCCAGATGATGAAAAGGCCTGATGCAACGATGATGAAGATGCCGATCCATTTGGAAAAGCTCGGGAAATCGTTGAACAACGCATAGCCGAGAACGGTCGCCGAGATAATCTCGAAGTACTGGAACGGCGCAAGCAGCGACAGCGGAGCGAGGCGGAAAGCCCGGACCACGAGCATATGCGCATATCCCGAGATCGAGCCGAGGGCGAGAAGCAGGATAAGGCCGAGACCGGAGGAGGGCAGAGAGACGGCAAAATCGGCATTGCCGAAACTGTTTCCGACGAAAAGCGCAGCCGCCATGAAGATCGTTCCGCCGATGCCGGCCATCGTCTGCATGGTCAGCGGCGAATCGGCCTCGCCAATGGCGCGGTTGAGGAAGAGATAGAGCGAGAACAGAAAGGCGCAGGCGACCGGGAGCAGCGCCTTCAGCCCGAAGATCTCGTAGCTTGGCTGAATGACGATCATTGCGCCGCCGAAGCCGACGATGATCGCCATCCAGCGCCGCCAGCCGACCTTGTCGCCGAGAAACAGTGCCGACATCGCGGTCAGCATGAAGGGCTCGACGAAATAGATGGCGAAGACATCGGCGAGCGGCATGTATTTGACGGCGACGAAGAAAAGCAGGCTCGCAGCGCCATGCAGCACGCCGCGCAGCAGATTCATCCATGGCCGTTTGGCCGAAAGCGCCTTAAGCCCGAAGAGGGCGAAAAGAATCGGCAGGGTACAGGCGATCTGAAAGAAGAATCGGTAGAAGGTCACCTGGCCCGGCGACATCGCCTCGAAGGTCGCCATGTATTTGGCGATCGCATCCATGGTCGGCAGGATGAGCATGGCGCCGGACATGATGGCCATGCCCTGCAGGGAATTTTGATGGGGCTCTGACATGGCTGCTGATTCTTGCGAGGATGACGCCATCAATCACGGGAAAGCCAGGCAATCAAGCCAAGCAACCGCAAATAGCTTCGAGGTGAAATCGAAATCATCGCTTAGAGAGCGTTTCCCTGAAGGGAAATGGTGCGGTCGAGAAGACTCGAACTTCCACGGGTTGCCCCACAGCGACCTCAACGCTGCGCGTCTACCAATTCCGCCACGACCGCATCGTGGTAGGTGCCGATTTGCGTCGGCGGGGCAGCATGTAGCAAAAGCATCTGGGGTGCACAAGGGCGATATGACAGTTTTTTTGAAAACCGCTCACAGCATTTGAATTGGCCCCGAAACAGGTCCATATAGCTGTCCTGCCGCCCCCTTTTCGCAGGCATTTCGGGGAGAGCGGCAAGGAATGACCATGCTTCGCACCGATCTCGAATTCTCTATGCTTCCCCGACTCGGAACCCGGCCGGTACGCTGGCGCATCGCCGATGGCCTCGTTCCCTATGAGGAGGCGGTGGAGACGATGGAGCGCGAGGTGGCGGTGATATCAGATGGCGGCGATGAACTCGTCTGGCTCGTCGAACATCCGCCGCTCTATACTGCCGGCACCAGCGCCAATGCGAGGGACCTCGTCCAGCCGAACCGGTTTCCGGTCTTTGCGACAGGGCGTGGCGGTGAATATACCTATCATGGACCCGGCCAGCGCGTCGCCTATGTCATGCTCGACCTGAAAAGGCGGCGCCAGGACGTGCGCGCCTTTGTCGCTGCCCTTGAAGATGTCGTCATCCGCACGCTCGACATGATGAATGTCCGCGGTGAGCGACGTGAAGATCGCGTCGGCGTCTGGGTGCGCCGGCCGGAAAAGCCGTTGCTGGCCGATGGGACGATGGCCGAGGACAAGATCGCCGCTCTCGGCATAAGGCTGCGGAAATGGGTGACCTTCCACGGACTGTCGCTCAACGTCGATCCGGATCTTGATCATTTCGGCGGCATCGTGCCCTGCGGGATATCAGCCTATGGCGTGACCAGCCTCGTCGATCTTGGCCTGCCTGTGATGATGGCTGATGTCGATATCCGGCTGCGCACGGCCTTCGAAGCGGTTTTCGGGGAAACGATGGGAGAAACCTGACCCTTTGGGGAACGGCTCGCCGAGCGTCTAGAGATGGATTGAAAAAGAGAAGGGCCGGTTTCCGGCCCTTTCTTTTATCGGATCAATGGGTTGCGCGGCATGCTTCAGTGCGGGAAGCGCCGCTGTCGGCACCCTTGGTATGGGAGCCCTTCGGGCCGATCATGCTATGGCATGGGGGCAGCGGCGTGATGCTGGCCGTTGCGGTCTTGTCGACGGCAGGGGCTGCCATGGCGCTCGGTGCGAAGCCGTCGCTGTCATTGGTGTAGTCGCTGGAATAGGACGGAGCCTTGCGGCTGCTGTAGTGCACTGGGGCCGGCTTCGAGGTGGGGCTCGGCGCGAAGCCGTCGCTGTCGTTGGTGTAGTCGTCGGAATAGGTCGGCTGGGCGAAGGCAGCGCCTGCAAGGCTGACGGCGAACAGGGACGCGGCAAGGGCAAATTTGATGCGCATGGGTTTATCTCCTCAATCTGCTGTTGAATTCCACAACATAAACTAACCCTCGGCACACACGAGTTCGCGCCCCAATTCAGGCAATTTTGTGATAATATGGCGACGCACCCGCGACCTTTTGTCCAAATGAAATCACAGTGTTGTCAACGAAATTGACCTTCGCGTGACAGAAGCCGCCTAACAAAAATAGGCGATTGGTGTCACGAATAAGACAGCTGGTGCTGCAATCTTAAATTGTTAACTTTTGGTAATATTGGGAAAGATCACCAACGGCAGGCGGCAGCCCGCCTTCGGTTGGTGATCTGCGCCTTGGGCGTGAACTCAGTCGTCGTTCGGGATATGCGCATCGACACCGGTCAGCTGCAGTTTGTTGCGGACGTGACGGACGCCATCGACCGAAAGCGCGCCGAGTTCGACCTTGCGAGCGATGCCGATCGTCTCCACCGACCCTTCCAGGGTGACGACGTGACCATCTGCATGAACCTCGATGCTGTCGATGTCGACCTCAGGAATGTTTTCGAGATTGTCGTTCACCCGCGCTTCGAGATCGTCGCTTTCATCGCGGTCGATCGTATCGGCGCGCAGCGAATCCTTCAGGCGATTCTCGTTGCCGTCCTCATCCGTGCCATCGACCCGGAAGCCCTTGTTGGGATCGCTGTCGAAATTGGCTGCGGTCTCGCCATAAGGGCGGTTGGCGGGGTCGGCGCCGCTACCGTCGGCATAGGGCCAGCCATCGTCGAGATTGCGCTCTTCGAGGTCGCGATAATCTTCCTCCCGGGAAAGCTCAGGCTTTTCCCGGGAAATCGGGGGCTTGTCACCGATTCTTGCCATTGCAGTCGCTCCTTGTTTCTTTGCTGGAAACGCCGGCAACGGCGAATGGTTCGGCATAGACGGCGATTTGTCGGCCGTGATTGTCAGCCCTGGGCCTTCTCCCATTTTTTCACGAGACGGTCGCGTTTCAGCCGTGAGAGGCGCTGTAGCCAGAAAATGCCGTCGAGCTGGTCGACTTCGTGCTGAATGCAGATGGCAAGGAAATCTTCGGCACCGTCCTCGTGCACGGCGCCCTCGGCATCCTGATAGCGGAATCGGATCGCCCGCGGGCGCGTGACCTCGTCGGTCGCACCGGGCATGGAGACGCTGCCTTCGGTATGGCTCATCGTCTCCTTCGAAAACCAGGTGATATGAGGATTGACGTAGAGGCGCACGCCGTCGGCCTTGTCGAGTTCCAGCACCGTGACACGGTTGAAGACACCGATATGGGCGGCGGTGATACCGACGCCGGGGGCAGCGCGCATCGTCACCAGCAGGTCGTCGGCAAGCGCGGCGAGCGAGGAATCAAAGGCCGTCACCGGTGCGCAGACAGTCTTCAGGCCCGGATGTGGATAGCACAAAATTGGACGGATGGGCATGGGGCAGGCTTCCTCTGCTTGGACGGGTGAGGAAACTATCGCCGGCCACGAGCATTGTCATCACGAAGCGCGGTTTGCCGCTTTACGACACGGGTGCTTTGGGCTAGCAGGGGCCAAGAATTCCGGCTGCGGGAGCCTCGCGCGGGATTCGCTTATCCGCTTGTTGATAATGTGTTTTCAGCCGACATTTGCGAATGCGGTGCGGCAGTCGTTGAAATTCGAACCAGATGCGAGGGCGGCAGATGACGACGACCGATGAGGAAGACCGCATCCGCAGGCGTCCTGATGACGAGGACGCTGATATCTACGACGAGGACGGCAATGTCCGCAGCGATTTCCTGGCGCTCGTCGGTGCTGCGATCGCCGACCGCGACACGCTGTTCCTGCGTCAGAACGTTGCTCGCCTGCATGAATCGGAAATAGGCGACCTGTTGGAATCGATCCAGCCGGATCAGCGCCTGGCGCTGGTGCGCCTGCTCGGCGACGATTTCGACATGACGGCGCTGACCGAGGTCGATGAGGCGATCCGCCGCGAAATCGTCGACCAGATGCCGAACGCGCAGATCGCCGCCGCGATCGGCGAGCTCGATTCGGACGATGCCGTCTACATTCTCGAGGACCTCGACAAGGAGGACCGGGAGGAAATCCTTGCCCAGCTGCCGTTTACTGAACGGGTGCGGCTGCGCCGGGCGCTCGACTATCCCGAAAGCTCGGCCGGGCGCCGCATGCAGACGGAATTCGTCGCCGTGCCGCCGTTCTGGACAGTCGGCCAGACGATCGACTACATGCGCGACGAGGAGGATCTGCCCTATTCCTTCTCGCAGATCTTCGTCATCGATCCGACCTTCAAGCTGCTCGGCGCCGTCGATCTCGACCAGATCCTGCGCACCAAGCGGCAGACGAAGATCGAGCAGATCATGCGTGAGACCAACCATCCGGTCCCAGCCGAGATGGACCAGGAGGAGGCCGCCCAGCTCTTCGAACAGTACGACCTTCTCTCGGCTGCCGTCGTCGACGAAAACGGCCGGCTGGTCGGTGTGCTGACCATCGACGATGTCGTCGACGTCATCCACGAGGAGGCAGACGAAGACATCAAGCGCCTCGGCGGCGTCGGCGACGAAGAGCTGTCGGACAATGTGCTGTCGACGGTGCGTTCGCGCTTCCTGTGGCTTTTGATCAATCTCGGCACGGCGATGCTGTCGGCAAGCGTCATCGGCCTGTTCGACGCCTCGATCGAGAAGATGATCGCGCTTGCGGTGCTGATGCCGATCGTCGCCTCGATGGGCGGCAATGCCGGCACGCAGACGATGACGGTGACGGTACGCGCGCTCGCCACCCGCGATCTCGACATCTACAATGCCGGCCGCATCATCCGCAGGGAGGCGGGCGTCGGCATCTTGAACGGCATCGTCTTTGCGACGATCATGGGCGCGATCGCCGGTACCTGGTTCCACGACTACCAGCTCGGCGGGGTGATTGCGGCGGCGATGATTATCAATCTGATAGCGGCAGCCCTTGCCGGCATCCTGCTGCCGCTGCTGCTCGACAAGATGGGGGCCGACCCGGCGATCGCCTCTTCCGTCTTCGTCACAACGGTGACGGACTGTACCGGCTTCTTCGCCTTTCTCGGCATCGCCACATGGTGGTTCGGCATCTGAACCGCCAAAAATTGACTATTACGTAAAAGTCAATATTATCGTCTGTCCGACGACGGGGAACACATGCCGGTGAACAAGTTTTATAGCATAACGGAGCTGACGCGCGAATTCGGGGTCTCGACGCGCACGCTCCGCTTCTACGAGGACGAGGGACTGATCCATCCGGAGCGGCGCGGGCGCACCCGTCTGTTCCGGCAAGCCGACCGGCGGCTCATCGCCGAAATCCTCCGCGGCCGGCGCATCGGTTTCACCATCGCCGAAATCCGTGAGATCATCCAGGTCTACAAGGAGCCGCCGGGCGAACTCGGCCAGCTGAAGCTCCTGATGAAGCGCGTCGACGAGAAGCGCGACGACCTGCGCCAGAAGCGCAAGGATATCGACGACACGCTGGCGGAACTCGACGCTATCGAAGAGACCTGCCTCGGCCGCCTCGCCGAAATCGGCGTCACCACCTGATCAAGCGCCGTATTGTCGGCGAATTCATTCTGCCTCGGCGCTGCATTCGGCGGCAATGGTCTGGACCCGCTCGTCGTTCTGTATATCGATCGCGCCCGCCTGAAGCGGCGTGAACAGGGCCTGCGCCTGCAATTTCTCCAGCGTGCACCGGCAGAAGCTGCGGCAGAGCGCTTCGCCTTGCTGCATGACGCAAGAGGCGTTGCATTGCCTTAGGTAAGTCGCAACCGGATCCGGCGCCTGCGGTGGGACGACGAGGGAAAGCCCATAGGCGATACCGATCAACACCGGCTGGTGGATGAGGTAAAAGGCAAGGCTGTGGCGGCCAAGCCTTGCCGGCCACCAGGACCCGGTGCCAATGGCGGCAAGCCGGTGCAGCAGCCTGGTTCTGATGGCGATTGAGGCGATGCTCAATCCAGCGAAGAAGGGCGTTGCCCAGGGAAATAGCGGCACGTAGTCGTTGGACCGTTCCGGCATCACCGCAAGGCCGATCCAGGCGAGATATCGGGGATCGAAGAAGGATGAGCGCAGCAGGCCGGGTGGGCCGAAATTGTCGGTGATCCAGGCGGCAAAGAGCGCGAGCGTGGCGATGAGGGTGAAGGCGAGCGGCAGTCTCAAGAAAACGACGCCGATGAGCGTGAGCACCGCGATACAATGCAGGATGCCGAAGTAGATCCACTCGTTCGGCATCGCGATGCGTGTGGCGATCGAGATCA
Source organism: Rhizobium sp. PRIMUS64 (assembly GCF_023006465.1). Lineage (NCBI taxonomy): Bacteria > Pseudomonadati > Pseudomonadota > Alphaproteobacteria > Hyphomicrobiales > Rhizobiaceae > Rhizobium > Rhizobium sp. PRIMUS64. Next base: position 21,237 of record NZ_JALBGX010000049.1, read on the forward strand.
CCGCGGCTGCCGCGGCAATCATGCCGAAGCGCTTCCAGAAGGAGGGCCAGCGAATCTCGGGCTTGCTCGACAGCACCAGGCTGATGCCGACGATGAAGAGAAAGGTCGTGGCGATCGCCCGGGCATAGATCTTCAGCCAGCCGGTCTCGGCCGTGCCCGGCGCGAGATAGCCCATGAACTCCATATCCCAGCTGAAATGGTAGCTCGCCATGGCGATCAGCGCGACGCCGCGCGCCGTATCCAATAGACCGATGCGCGGTGGCATTGCCGCCGCATCGGTTTCCGTTGCCGGCAATGTCATCAAAGTCCCTCGGGCAAATCACGTCCGTCGCTCGACGGCATATCGCGGCGAATAGCAGAAAGGTGGAGATTTGATGGCGGGCCGGCATCCATGATCGCCAGCCGCGCCTCCGAGAAGAATTGCCGCCGCGCCAGCACGAAGATGACGATCGCCGTCGTCATCATGAAGACATAAGGGTTGATGAACCAGCCGAGATAACCAATCGACAGGAAGATCGCCCTGAGGCCCTCGTTGAAATTGCTGCCGGCAATGACATTCATGCGGATGACGCGTTCGGCGGCCCGCTCGGCGGCGATGATGTCGCGCTCGCTGTCGCGCATCATCGGGATCGAGCCGAAGAGAATAGTGCAATAGTTGAACAGCCGGTAGGACCAGCCGAACTTGAAGAAGGCATAGCCGAAAAGCGCTGCCAGCCCGCCGACCTTCATCTCAAAAACGGCATGGCCGCCATGGAAGACGAAGGGCAGGTCGGCGAAGACGGCGTCGACTTTCTCCGTCGCGCCGAGCAAAGCAAAGCAGCTGCCGATCGCGAAGATCGAGGTCGAAGCGAAGAAGGCGGTGCCGTTCTGCAGGCCGGCCATGATCTGCGTGTCGATCATCTTCAGGTCGCGGCGCAGCGAATTATAGATCCACTCCCGCCGCCGCTCGGTCATCGCATGGGTGAGGCTGGTGCGCCCGAAGAAGGTACGGCCACGCAGCAGCCAGGAATAGCCCATCCAGACCCAGGCAAAGAAGGCCAGAGCGATATAGTCCGCCGTCGTCATCAGTGATCCAGTCTCCGCATGAATGCGGCTAGTATGCCGCAAGTTGAATTTTGCCGCATGGCCGAGTTGGGCGGCTTGACGCGGGCTTTTGGCCATGCGGCAGTTCGGCATAATCGAGTCGTCGGGAAACGACGAGGCTTGGTGGATAGCCGACCGGCATCTTCTGGACCTAAATGTAGCAATGCGGTGATCCGTCAGCTTGGAGATTCGGGGCGGGACCCAAAGAAGAAGAAGAAGAAGAAAAGGACGGCGCTACCCCTCCAGCGCCTCAATCATCTCCACCCGCGTTGCATGCCGGCCGCCTTCGAACTGGGCGGTCAGGAACGCATCCACGATATCGAGCGCCAGCCCTTCGCCCACCACGCGGACGCCAATCGATAGCATGTTGGCATCGTTGTGTTGGCGGATCATGCGGGCCGAGAATGTGTCGACGCAGACGCCGCAACGGATGCCCTTTACCTTGTTCGCCGCCATCATGATGCCCTGGCCGGTGCCGCATAGAATGATGCCAAACCGGCAATCGCCGGAGGCGACGAGCCGCGCCGCCGCTTCACCGTGCTTAGGATAGTGTGTGCTCTCCGGCGTCGTCGGTCCGATATCGACCGCTATCCAGCCTTGCGCCGCGATATGACCGGCAATGGCCTGCCGGAGCTGAATGGCGGTGTGGTCGCTGGAGAGGGCGATGCGGTTGGTGGCTGTCATGGAGAAGCGGTTCCGTTTTCCAAAGCAATTTGCCGTCTTGAGGGCGCACCCTAGCGCATCGGCTCGAAAATCGGAATCGATTATCGGAAAGCACGATGCGAGGATTGAAAGAGTTAGAGCGTCGCGATCATTCAGATCCGCTCCTCGCGCTTGAGGCCTTTGTTTTAGGCATGTCGCTGTCGGAAAACCGCTGCACAGTTTTGCGCGACATGCTTTAGCGTAACGCCAGTCTAGAGGTGCACGGGCAGGGCACCGCGTTAACCGCTTGTAAAGTCGTGATAGCCAATTGTTCAGGACTGAAAACCTGATTCAAAAGTGACCCATGAGCCGGCCGGATTACATTCCCAGTCTCGATGGCCTGCGCGGTGTCGCTGCGCTCCTGGTCGTTGAAGCCCATATTGGCTTTATCTTTCCAATCACGGCGCCGCATCTCGTGACGCTGGGCGACGAAGCTGTCGGTTTGTTTTTTGCTCTCAGCGGCTTCCTGATGGCTCATCTCTATGGTTCACGGCCGGTGACGAGAGAAAACGTCTTGGATTTTCTTGTGAGCCGCTTTGCTCGCATCTATCCGGTTTACCTGGCGGCCGTCGTTTTCGTGGCGATGCTGTCGATCATGCAAAATCTGGATTTTGTTCAGCCTATCGTTGGCATCACGGATTTTGTGCGTCATGTCTTTCTTCTCGGCTCGAGTGGTGTTTTCTGGTCGATACCACCCGAGATCCAATTCTATCTGCTCTTTCCTGTCCTGTGGCTTTGCCTGGCCCGACCGCACCGCTATAGCGGCGTGATTGTCGGCCTCACAGTGGTCGTGATCGTGGATGGCCTGATTGAATTGCCAGGCCCGGGAATAATGCTCGTCTCCAAGCTTCCTTACTTTCTTTTCGGCGCAATTGCCGGGATGATGCATTCCCATTGGAATAAATGGAATCCATCTGCCATCACAGGAATTTTAACGCTTTTCCTTCTGGCGGTGTTCTTCACTTACAGGCATATCTTGTCGGGCTTTTCCCCTGAATTCTGGAGCCTGCAAAGTGCGGTGGCCGCGGCCGTCATTGTCGGGCTCGTCGCTCGACAACCGCCCATCGCTGCACATGTCCTGGCAGCTGCACCAGTACGGTTTCTAGGGAAGATCAGCTTTTCACTTTACCTTTTTCATGTCCCCATAATGTTCCTGACGCGTCTGACTTTTGATGCCTTGATGCCAGAACCGGCGCTCATCGTGGTGACGCTTTTCGTTGCGGCAATCGGGGCATGGTTCATCCACGAGACGATCGAGGTTCCCGGTCGGCGGCGGCTGGTCCAGCTATGGCAGGATAATCGCCTGCGGATGGTTCCGCGCGAAACTCCGGCTGATCAAATGGACCGCGCGATCCTCAACCTGCAAGAGATCGAAAAGCGCCTGCTGCGCGGCGAAACTTCAACCATGGCCGATCAACGGCAAATCTCGACGACGCCCGAACCCGATGCCGCCGACGGCACGGTCATTCAGGATAATCGCAACGGGAAGCTTCGCGCATAGCGCTCAGCTGAGTTCTTGGGCGAGCCCGATGAGAAGCCCTTCGGGCCCGCGGATGTAGCAGAGCCGATATGTGTCTTGATAATCCACTATGTCGCCTACGAGCTGCGCGCCGCGCTTGCGGAGCCTTTCAAGCGTCTCATTGATGTCGTCTACGGTGAACATGACGCGGAGGTAGCCTAGAGCGTTCACCGGGGCATTGCGGTGATCCTCGACGACAGGCGGCGTGAGAAAGCGGGAGAGCTCGAGCCGGCTGTGGCCATCCGGCGTGCGCATCATGGCAATCTCGACATGCTGATCGCCCAGTCTGGTGACACGTCCGGCCCATTCTCCTTCGATCGTGGCCCGCCCTTCGAGCTCGAGGCCGAGTTCGCGAAAGAAATCAATCGTCACGCCGAGGTCTTCGACGACGATTCCCATATTGTCCATCCGTTTGAGCGCCATAAGTCCAATCTCCCAATCTCCCAATCTGCAAGGTGTCGTCTCGTCTAAGAACGGACAGGTTGCTCAACCTTGCCCGGCCCCCATCCGGGGAGCCCGCATCAATGAAGGAGTTCAATTTGCCGGCGCTGTCCAGGCCGGCCTCCGTCAGTCCTGTTGCATCGACGTCTGTAGGACATTGGGAGCCGGTGCAGACTGTCAAGATAAGGCAACCAGTTCTTCCGCCGCATAGTCTTCATCACCCCAGCGCTTACGGCCAGATCGCGATTCCGAAAATCGGATTCGATTTTCGGAAAGGATTATGCGCAAGCTCAAAGTGCTTGCGCGTCCTATTGGAGTCGCGGCGCTCTCTAGTCTGCAGTCCGAATGTCGCACCGGCTCCATGCGATGTCGGTGCGCCGCACGGATTCGAAACCGGCCTCGCTTAAGCTTGCATCCTCATATTCGGAAGGCGCACCCATGTTTCTCTCGGTATTCGATGTCTTCAAGATCGGTGTCGGGCCGTCGAGCTCGCACACGATGGGTCCGATGTCGGCGGCCAACCGGTTTCTCGAGCTGATCCTGTCGAACGAATGGCCGCGCCCGTCATCGGGTGCACAGGTCACAGCGATTAAGGTCAGCCTGCACGGCTCGCTCGCCCATACCGGTATCGGCCACGGCACGGGCAGGGCTGTAATTCTCGGGCTGATGGGCGAGGCGCCCGACAGCGTCGATCCCGACAAAATGGACGGCATCGTCGACACGGTAGAGCGCACCGGCCGCATCATGCCGGAGGGCCATCCCGGCTATCAGTTCCAGCCGAAAACCGACCTGATCTTCGACAAGAAACAGCCGCTGCCGGGGCATGCCAACGGCATGGTCTTTTCCGCCTATGACAGGGACGGCCGGCTGCTCGTCAAGCGCATCTATTATTCGGTCGGCGGCGGCTTCGTCGTCACTGACACCGAGCTCGAGCAGATGCGGGCGAAGAAAAACGCGGCTGGTGGGACGCGCGTACCCTATCCCTTCTCCACCGCCAAGCAGATGCTCGAGATGGCGGCGCGCTCCGGGCTGTCGATCGCGCAGATGAAGCGGGCGAATGAGGAGAGCCAGCGCAGCCAGGAGGAGCTCGATCAGGGGCTCGACCGCATCTGGGAGGCGATGCGCTCCTGCATCGAGCGCGGCCTCAAGGTCGAGGGCATCATGCCGGGCGGCCTCAACGTCAAGCGGCGCGCCCGCAGGATTCACGACAAGCTGGAAGAGGAATGGCGCAGCAACCGCATCAACCCGCTGCTCGCCAACGACTGGCTGAGCGTCTATGCGATGGCGGTCAACGAGGAGAATGCAGCCGGCGGGCGCGTCGTCACGGCGCCGACCAACGGCGCGGCCGGCGTCATCCCGGCGACGATCCGCTACTACGAGCATTTCCATGAGGACTGGGACCAGAACGGCATCCGCGACTATCTGCTGACGGCCGCTGCGATCGGCGGCATCATCAAGCACAATGCCTCGATCTCCGGCGCCGAGGTCGGCTGTCAGGGCGAGGTCGGCTCGGCAGCGGCAATGGCTGCCGCGGGCCTTGCCGCGGTCATGGGCGGAACGCCGGAGCAGATCGAGAACGCCGCCGAAATCGCGCTCGAACATCATCTCGGCATGACCTGCGATCCGATCGCGGGCCTGGTGCAGGTACCCTGCATCGAGCGCAACGCGCTCGGCGCCGTCAAGGCCGTCACGGCAGCCTCGCTCGCGATCAAGGGCGACGGCCAACATTTCGTGCCGCTCGACGCCTGCATCGAAACAATGCGCCAGACCGGGCACGACATGAGCGAGAAATATAAGGAAACCTCGACCGGGGGGCTCGCCGTCAACGTCGTCGAATGCTGAGTTTGTGGATGCTTGATGCTTGAAGCTTGACGCTCGCTGCCAAAAGGATTTCAACGGCAGCATGGCATTGCATCTCATCAAACTCTGTGTCGGCGCCGACTCGATAGACGATCTGCGCGAATGGGTGGCGGAACGCTCACTGCGCGCCATCGCCGCCGGACTCGAGCCGCATTCGGTGCATACGACGCGCATGGCGCCGAAACGGATGGTGGAGCTGCTTGACGGCGGCTCGCTCTACTGGGTGATCAAGGGGCAGGTGCAGGCGAGGCAGAAGCTGCTCGACATCGAGACCTTCACCGACGGCGAGGGGATTTCGCGCTGCCGCCTGATGCTCGGCCCGGAGGTCATCGAGACGGTCGTGCAGCCGAAGCGTCCGTTCCAGGGCTGGCGTTATTACACTGAGGATGACGTGCCGCGCGACCTGACAAGCCTTGGCGCCGGCATTGCCGAAATGCCCGCTGATCTTCGACGCGAACTTACGGACCTTGGTCTGCTCTAATCCCGGAAAACCGGAGCCGATTTCCGGAAAGGTTTATGCGTGGATTGAACGTCTTCCGCGCGTCCTTTCGGACGCGCGGCGCTCTGCAGTTCAGCGCAGGCGCAACTGCACCGGCGCGCTGCCGTCCGGCGAGGTCACATGCAGATGGATGCGGGCTTCGGGCTGGGAGTAACGCCAGGCGCGGGCGCCATGGCAAAGCAGCAGATTGATGAGATCCCGGGTCTTCGGAGACCTCGCCTTCGGCCGCTGCAGGCCGATCTCGGCAAGGCGCAAGGCCGCCTCGTGCAGCGGATGGAGGGATGAGCGCCCTTTAGCCGCCATGCGGCGGTCGGCTGGCACTCCTGGAAAATTCTCATTGATCGCCATTGTTTTCCCCGTACGCAATACTGATCGAGTTCAAGAAAGGTGGCCGGAAACGCAAACACCGATTCCGGCCGTCACCGATGCCGCCGGCCATCTTGCAGGCAGCATCGAATAGCTCATTGGGCAGCCGCCCAGCACTTGATACCGGCCTTCTTCAAGGCCTTGCAGGCATTGACGGCGTCGCGCTGGTCATCGAAGCCGCCGAAGCGGGCGCGATAAAGCTGGTCACCGCCAGCGGCATAGGCGACCGCGAAGGGCTTTGCCGAGGCCAGCGCCTTCCCGCCCTTGCTCTTGGCGCTTTCCAGAAGATCCATGGCCATCTGCCGGCTCGGCGAGACGCCGACCTGCACCACCCAGCCGGCCGGACCGTTGCTGGTTGAAGCAGCACGAGTCGGGGAGGGAGTGGTCGAGGCGGTGGTGACCTCATCGACCGAGGTATCGCCCTGTTCCGGCGGCATATAGGCGGGTGCCGGCGTCGGCACAGCGACCGATGCCTGCTGCTTGAGGGTCATGGTCTTGACTTTGGTCGGCGCCGGCATCGGCGCCACCAGCGGATTGTCGGATTTCGACTGAGCGCTCTCGGCATAGGCGACTTCGGTCTCGGCAACCTGATAGCGCGCATCCGGCAGCGGGCCTTTGTGCGGCAGGCTGAGATCGGCAGCCGCTGCTGAAATCGGCGGCTGCGCTGCGGTGATCGTCTTTGCGACCTGCTGTTGGGCCATTTGCGGCTGAGCTTTCTGCTGGGCCTTCTGCGGCTGGACCGGAGCGGGCGTCTCGATCATCGCCGGGGCAGGGGCTGCCTGGGCGATCAGCGCCGACGATCCGCCGCGGCTCGATGCCTTCGGCAGGTAACTGGCGATCAGATTGCGCATCTGGGCATCGCGGGCAGGCGTCGACGCCCCGCCGAGAACGACGCCGACGATCGACTTGCCGTCAACCTGTACCGAGCTCACCAGATTGAAACCGGCAGCGCGCGTGTAACCGGTCTTGATGCCGTCGACGCCGCGCACCGAACCGACCAGGCGGTTGTGGCTGCGGATCGTGCGGCTGCCGAACTTGAAGGCACGCGTGGAGAAATAGCCGTAATATTGCGGGAAATGCTGGCGAAGGGCGATGCCAAGGCGGGCCTGGTCGCGCGCCGTCGTCATCTGCGCCGTATTCGGCAGGCCGTTGGCGTTGCGATAGGTGGTGCGCGTCATGCCGAGCGCATGCGCCTTGGCGGTCATCAGCTGGGCGAAGCGATCCTCGCTGCCACCGCCCAGCATTTCGCCGAGCGCAGTTGCGGCATCATTGGCCGACAGGGTGACGAGACCGAGAATGCCCTGCTCGACGGTGATCGTGCCGCCGGCGCGCACGCCGAGCTTGGTCGGAGCCTGGGCTGCTGCATGGGCGGAGAAGGGGACCGGCGTATCGAGGCGGATGCGACCCTGCTCCAACGCCTCGAAGGTCATGTATAGGGTCATCATCTTGGTCAGGGAGGCGGGGTATTGCAGCCGGTCGGCATTCTCACTGTAGAGAACGTTACCGGTCTTGGCGTCGACGACGATGCCTGCATATTTCGGATTTGCCGCTTCCGCGTCGGCATTCACCGAATCGACCAGGACGATCGTGACGGCCACCGAAAGGATCGCCAGCAGCTTTGCGAAAAAACTGCCGGATCGGGACGATGATACGGAGGAGACTGACCTTGACACTATTCCACTCTTCGCTTGCATTTCAGATATTTGGCACTTCAGATTTTGGCAGGAACCGCACACCTCCCGCCGTACAGCTCGTCTTCTAAAATTACCGGTTGGGCGTTACCAATCCGTTTATGGTGAATCGTTTATTTCGCTGTCCGGAGAGCATTTTAGGGACTTGTCGCAGAACGGTTCACAAGACGCGCGTCCACAAAGGTGCGGATAGCGGCATCAATATGTTCCCAGTCGTCGAGATGGCTGCTTGAGAAACGGTAGAGAACGCTGAGATCCCTGCCGACCTTGATATCGCGCTGACAATCTCCGCCCGCAGCCTTATCTGGGGCTGAAGGCAATATGCAGCGCACGACGTAATCCTGCCCACCCTTGACGGGCGCCGTCAGCAGCACTTCATCGCCGTAACCCGCATCGGCGCGAAGACGGTGCAGCGTCAGCCCGTCCCGGAAGGACTCGGCCGGGCCTTCAAGCAGATGCGAATAGATCGGTTCCAGCCGCCCGGACATGTCGCGCGACATGGTGCTCTGGGTGATCTGCAGGAAGATCAGCCCGGAGGATTGAGCGATATCGTCGAATCGAAGGTGGTTTTCCTTGCCGTAACCCTGCATTTCAGGCCAGGCGAGGTAGAGATCGACGCGCTCGGCGGCGCCTTCGTGTCTTTGACTCGGGAAGCGGATGGCATTCTCGGGGAATTTCACGGTGTCGCGGCCGATGGCCAGCTTGATTTCAGCCGTGCTGTCGGTGTTGCCGGCAAGCGAGATATGCCGGCCGAACCAACGGCCGCCAATGCTGATGGCAACAGTCAGGACCGCCAGAACGGCGATCACCGCCATCGTGCGGAGGAGAAACCCCATGGAAAGAAGCGGCTGCTCGTCGGGTGCGCTGTGCGCGGCATGGCTCATGGCGGTTCTTCGGGTTTCGGTCCGCCGCAGGAAGAACATGAGCCGCCGGTGCCGATGATGAATCTCATCGTCATGATCGGACCAGCAGGGTTAATAATTCGCTAATGCGCTGATGGCGTAAGGCTCAAAAGGGAGCGAGCCGTTCCCGGGACAGCGGGAACGGCTCTTGGGCACCGGTCGGGGACGGGATGCGGGGACTGACCGGGCCGCAGGCAGCAGCCGGCATTGGCCGGCAGGCTGTTCTTACTTGACGCTACCGACCGCGACGGCGCGGCCGTCCTGAAGCTTCGACCAGCGAGCCGGATCGTCGGCGGACTGGCGCTTCAGATAGGTGTATTCGGTATCCGACCACAGCAGCACCTTGTTGCGCATGTTGTCGAGGATGAAGTCGCCGTGATCGGTGCGGACCGTCAGCACGGCATGGCCTTCGCCATTCGGCTGCAGCACGACGGTGATCAGCGTGTCGGACGGCGAGAAACCGTCGTCGATCAGCATCTTGCGCTTCAGCAGGGCGTAGTCCTCGCAGTCGCCGACGGTGCGCGGATAGGCCCAGCGCTCTTCGACACCGTAGATCTGCTCATCCGTCATCGGCTGGATCGTCGAATTGACGGTGTAGTTGACCTTGAGAATTTCCTTCCAGCGATCCTCGTTGAGGATGGCCGGTCCGGCATCGCCGCCGACTTCGACACATTCCGTCGGATTCGCCTTGCAGAATTCATAGTGTCCGATCGGCGGGCTGGCATTGCCTGCCAGTACCATGCTGGCGGGCATTGCCTGTCCCGAACCCGCCATTGCCATCATGATGGCACCGGCCAGAAGGCCGCCTTTCAGGATATTCGCAGTTGTCATTGCCGTCTCCCCGTAAGTTGAGACGACAATGGCACAGACGTTTTTATCTCACGCAAAATTACGCAATAGAATTAAAGGCTTAGTTGATTCAAATGCCGATAAAACTTGGCTAAAAACAGATTCGAATGCGCATAAAATTTGACGCGGATTTGTCGCGAAATCGATTAAAATTGTAATCAACGCAACAAGGCTTTCGCCCGCGAAAAGGTTGCGTTGCCGCCCGCATGTTAAGGATTTTCGTTGAGCCGGGTAAATCTCAGCTGCCGGCTGGCGATCTGCGGCAACGCGCAGCCGGCCGGCTATGCCGCTGGAATGGGCCGATTCGGCCGGTTCAAAAGCAGAATGTCGCTCAGATCCTCGATTCCGGCAGGAAATTATTTTTTCTAGATATCGCGAAATCGATCGGTGGCACCGACGATCGCCGCGCTTATATCGGGATTTGCGGTGGAATGGGCCGCATGCGCAAGGATGCTGAGCTCGCTTTTCGGCCAGGCGCGGGCCAGTTCCCAGGCGGTGACGAGCGGCGCCTCGATGTCGAACCGTCCCTGCAGCAGGATACCGGGGATGCCGGTGAGCCGCGCGGCGTTCTTCAAAAGCTGGGCGTCCTCCAGCCAGGCGCCATTGCTGAAGTAGTGGGTGATGATGCGGGCCCGTGTTAGCAAATAGGCCGGATCGGCCCAGCGGCGCGGCAGGCCTTGGGGATCGGCGAGCAGAATCGAGGCCGCCTCCCAATCATGCCAGTCGCGCGCCGCCTTGAGGCGCGTCTCCGGGTCCGGAGCGTTGAGGAGACGATGATAGGCGGCAACCATGTCCTCATCTCGTCCCTGGCTGCCTGGGGAAACCGCCTGGCGGAAACGGTGCCATTCTTCAGGAAAGAGCGGCGCCATGCCGCGATAGAGCCAGTCGATTTCCGAGCGGCGGGTGGTGGTCACGCCTGACAGGACGATCGCCGCGACACGCTCCGGATGGGTTTCGGCATAGGCCAGCGCCAGCGTAGAACCCCAGGAATTGCCGAAAAGGAGCCAGGTGCCGATGCCGAGACAGGCCCGCAGCCGTTCGATATCGGCAACGAGATGCCAGGTGGTGTTGAGGGAAAGATCAGTTTCGGAATCGGCAGCACTTGGCAGGCTGCGGCCGCAATTGCGCTGATCGAACAGAATGATTCGGTAGGCATCGGGATCGAAATAGCGGCGCGCCGTGGGCGAACAGCCGGAGCCAGGGCCGCCATGCAACACCAGCGCCGGGCGGCCCGCCGGATTGCCGCAGGCCTCCCAGTAGATCAGGTTGCCATCGCCGGTATCGAGCAGGCCATGATCATAAGGTTCGATTTCCGGATAGAGAGCTGACATCGGTGCGCCTGCGGTCGAAGCGGACCTTATCTATCATCTCGCTGACAAAGGGAAGACGGCGAGGGCGGAGCGCTCCGGGACGCAAAATCACCGCACAATTTTGGGCGACCTCGTTGGGTGCCGATCGGTGTCGCAGCTTGTTCCACACATAATATAATCTACCGACTGGGTGGAACGACTTGCGACAGGAATTCACGCGTGCGTTCCAAAGCCAGATTTGTTGCCGCTTGCAAGTCTCTTGCCGTGAAGTGGAGGCTTTTCAACACGACCTGACCGGGTGCGCACCGGACCTGGCAATAGCGTTCGATGGAAGTCTGTCGAGAATTGGCACCCGCCACGGAATCCGCGGCATCGCCCATTTTCAGCAGCTCTTAAAGGAATTCCCGCAGCGTCTCGCGGGACTGGATCGACAGGAATTCGATCGCCACGCCTTCGACGAAATGGCGCACGACGCGACCACGCATGTTGCCGAGCCGCACGGCCGTTCCGATCGAAGGGCGCATCTCGACGTCGACGGCAGCGCCCGACAGCGAAAGGTCCATGATGCGGCAGGAATAACGCGTGCCGTCCTCGAGCGTCAGCTCGGTCTTCGTGTCGCGCGGCGTCAGACGGTCGTGGCGGCGATCCTCGGGCAGGCCGAGTTCATGCTTGTTGGCAAGCCAGGTGAGCTGGGCCGCGAGTTTCTCGCGTTTCCGGTCGGTGGCGTTGATCGACATGGTGAAGCCACGGCCATCGATCGTCTGGACATAACCTTCGACGCGGCCGAGATGGTCGATATAGGCGACGACGCGTTCGTTGGCGCGCGGCCGGCCGGGGCAGGTGACGTACATGTCGCCAGGCGACATGTCGATCACCATGCATTCGAATTCCTCGTAGTTCGCAAGCATCAGCCGGCCCTGCATATTGATGGGCACGCGCTGGAAAACGCCCTGTTCAGGGCGCGGCGCAGGTCGTTGCGTCTGAGCTGGCTGGAACGAGTGCATCAAAGGGCTTCTTCATCAAGATCGCAGAGACCGATCTTTACCCACAATCCATTAACAGAAGGTTGTTTCGCCCAGTCCCGACATAGCGGAAAACGAGTATATCAGATGTCCTAAAATGGGACCGTCAGCGAACCTCCACGCTCAGCAGCTGCGACACCATGCGGCGCATGACCTGCCCGAAATGGATGCTTTTGCCAGCGACGATCCTGTTGATGGGGCGCAGTTCGGCCGGTGCTGGCTTGTCGAATTTTCCGGGCAGCAGGCGGCTGCGGTCGAGCGCCAGGAATTCGAGCGGTACGATCTCCAGCCAGCTCGCGGCCGCGGCCGGCGCGATCGCACCGAGCAGCCGGTCGCAGGCGCCGTCCGGCGAACGCAGCGGCATCATGATAATCTCGAAGGAGGCCTGATGACCGACGGTGCTGTAGCCGGTGGCGTTGAACAGGGCCGGCATCGCATGGTCCATGACACCCATCGCCGTGCGTTCGATGTCCGCGAGCTGACTATTTGCCCAGAGAGACGAAAAACGTTCGCCGCGCAGGTCACGCCCAAAGAGATCACAGATGCGGGTGCCGGCGAGCCGGAAACCGATATCTCCGCCCTCGCGCCTCTCAAGAATAAACAAACTCTGGAGCAGGTGGGGGACGGCGGAGGGTTCGACCTGTGATTTCAGCGGCGCATCGGCAGCGCCGCGGATACGGTTCCAGTAGTCAAAAATTTCGATGGTCGTTTGCACACGCATTTCACACCAACCTGTCCCATTCCGGATCATTTTCGGGCAGTCATTGCCCGTACAGGCTCTACTATGCGGATTTCATGCCAGATCGCGGCGGTTAAGGTTAAGAAAGGGTTTCGGTTGAGATGCGGTGCCCGTCGTGACACTGTTCCGCATCGCTTCGACTTTCGAAGTTCAGCACAACCTACGGGCCGAGGTCTTTCCTGGAGCTCCCGGTACGCCGTCCGGCACTTCGGACGGCTTTTTTTTTGACAGTCGCTCCTGTATGGCTGTGGCCTCAACGAGGCGAAACACAGATGAATGAGCAGACGGCCGAGCCGCATAGGGCGCCCGAACCTCCCGAGGTCCAGCCGCCGGCACGGCCACCGCGCGAACCGGTCTTCAACCTTCCGCCGGCACTGTTCTTCAGTCTTTGCCTGCTTGGTTTCATCTATGCGGTGCAGGAACTCCTGCTGTCCGACGATGCGCTGAACTGGCTGTTCAACACCTTCGGCTTTAATCCCCACAGCTACGTGACCCCGCTGTCGCAGCAAGGGCTGGAGCTGTTCTGGACGCCCGTCACCTATTCGCTGCTGCACGGCAGCGTCCAGCATATCCTCTTTAACGCCTTCTGGCTGATGGCCTTCGGCGCGCCGGTCGTGCGCCGCATCGGGACGCTGCGTTTCGTGCTCTTCTGGGTTTTTTCCGCCGTCGCCTCCGCCGCCCTGCACGCGGTGCTGAACTGGGGGGATGTGTCACTGCTGATCGGTGCGTCGGGAGTCATCTCCGGGCTGATGGGCGCCGCCTGCCGATTCGCCTTTCCGGCCGAACGGCGGCCGATGGCGCCGGCGCATCTCAATCCCCGGCTTTCCATCGTCGAGGCGCTGAAGAGCCGCACCGTCATCATCTTCATGCTGCTCTGGCTGGTCGGCAACGCGCTGATCGCCGTCGGCATCCCGCTCGTCGGCGACAGCGACCAGGCGATTGCCTGGGATGCGCATATCGGCGGATTCGTCTTCGGATTCTTGCTGTTTTCACTGTTCGACCGGGCGCCGCGCCCGCCGGTGATGGAACCTGACGGAACCGAGAAGGATATGTTGCAATCCTGAGCCGGGCAGTGCACCATCAACCTATCTGCGATGGGGGGAGAAACCGCCGCGGATGCCTGTGACAAGTGTTTCACGGACATAGGAGGTTCGAATGACCAGTTCAGTCAAAGCAATCCTCGACCTGAAAGGCAGGGACGTCATCACTGCCGGGCCGAGCACCACCGTCGCCGAGGCGGCCGCCATCCTCAGCAAGAAAAAGATCGGCGCCATCGTCGTCGTCGGCATGGAGAACAGGATTTCGGGAATGTTCACCGAGCGCGATCTCGTGCATGCGATCGCCAAACACGGCAAGGAAGGCCTCGACCAGTCGCTGGCCCAGGTCATGACCGCGAAGGTCTACCGCTGCCATGAGGATACGACCGTCAACGAGCTTATGGAGCTGATGACCAGCCGCCGTTTCCGTCACGTGCCGGTGGAAAGCAATGGCAAGCTTGCAGGCATCATTTCGATCGGCGACGTGGTGAAATCGCGCATCGCCGAAGTCGAGCGTGAGGCCGAGGAAATCAAGGCCTATATCGCCGGCTGAGGTTTTAGCCGGCCGTGCTTGACCGATGTCGTTATCGCAAAACCGCTGCAGGCTTTTAGACGGCCCTGCATCAGGGGTGGCTGGCGTAGACTTCCTGCATGCGCTTGATCTCGGGGAGCCGGGCCCTGGCTTCCTCGTAGCCGCGTTCGATCGCTTCGCCAGCCCGGTGGAATTCGGAAAGGCCGATATAGCTGAGACGCGGCTGCAGCGAAATATCCGGCGGGTCGCCGGCAAGGCGGGCGCGGGCGATCCTATCCTGGATAATGTTGAAGGCCTGCACCATGACGCCGGTCATACCGAGGCGCGCATAGGGCGCCTCTTCCTGCTTCTGCACTTCCTGCGGAGAGAGGCTGGCATTGTGCCGGACGACGGCCGAGCGGCCGTAGAGATCGTAATTGAGATTGACGGCAACGACGAGCGGCTGTTCGTAGGCGCGGCAGACGGAGACGGGGACGGGATTGACCAGCGCCCCGTCGACCAGCGTGCGATGGTTGCTGCGCACCGGCTCGAAAATGCCGGGCAGGGCATAGGAGGCGCGCAGCGCCGTAATCAGCGAACCATTGGCAATCCAGACCTCGTGGCCGGTATTGACCTCGGCCGCGACCGCGACGAATGGCCGGTCGAGATCCTCGACGTTCAGGCCTTCGAGATGTTCCTGCATGCGCTTGGTCAGCCGCATGCCGCCGAACAGGCCGCTGCCGCCGATGGTGAGGTCGAGGAGACTTGCGATACGGCGCATCGTCAGCGAGCGCGCGAAGCTTTCGAGTTCATCGAGTTTGCCGGCGAGATAGCAGCCGCCGACCAGCGCGCCGATAGAGGTGCCGGCAATCATGCCGATCTCGACCTTAGCCTCGTCGAGTGCGCGCAGCACACCGATATGGGCCCAGCCGCGGGCAGCGCCGCCGCCGAGCGCGAGCGCAATCTTGATTTTCTTTTGAGGCGCCGGAGGCGGGAGCATATCGAGCGTGGTCGACATGCCGGAACCAGAACCCTCGCCTTCAGAGCTTTGACGATGCAGACTCCAGCTCAACATGGCGCTCTCCCCTCCCAGCAGAACACGTGATTTCCGATAGTGTGCCCGATCAGTTTCCAAATGGTATATAGAAGCGGTTTCTGGCGCAATAAGGAGCAAGTACCGGGAAATTCGGGCTATTTTCCGTAGACATCCTGCGGATCGAATTGAAGCTCGTCGTCAACGATATCAAGCATCGGCTTTCCGTCCTGAAGCGTGATCGTCCGGTAGAAACAGGAGCGGCGGCCGGTGTGACAGGTGGCGTCGTGGCCGGCGACCTCGACCTTAAGCCAGATGGCGTCCTGATCGCAGTCGGTGCGGATTTCCTTCACGGTCTGGAGATTGCCGGAGGTCTCGCCCTTCTTCCAGAGCTTGCCGCGCGAACGGCTGAAATAATGCGCCGTGCCGGTCTGAATGGTCAGCGCCAATGCCTGGGCATTCATATGCGCCACCATCAGCAACTCGCCATCGCCAGCGTCGGTGACGATCGCGGTGATCAGGCCGCGGTCGTCGAAACGGGGCGTGAAATCGCCGGCGTCTTCCAACGCCGACTTGTTCTCGGATGGTTGATTGAAGATCAGTTGACTCATCGCGGCCCTCCTGAGGGAGCCGGTATCAGCGGCTCCGCACCATAGTCATGAAACGGGCCTGATCGGCCGGCTCGGTCTTGAACGTTCCCGTAAACGTCGTCGTCAACGTGGTCGAGCCCTGCTTCTGAACGCCGCGCATCGCCATGCACATGTGTTCGGCCTCGATCAACACGGCGACACCGCGCGGATTAAGCGTATCGTCGATTGCCCGGGCGATCTGCGCGGTCATCGTTTCCTGTGTCTGCAGGCGGCGGCCATAGATCTCAACGACACGGGCAATCTTCGACAGGCCGAGCACACGCCCGTCCGGCATGTAGGCGACGTGGGCCTTGCCGATGATCGGCACCATGTGGTGTTCGCAATGCGAGTAGAACGGAATGTCCTTGACGAGGACCATGTCGTCGTAACCGGCGACCTCCTCGAATGTGCGGCCGAGCACGTCTTCCGCCGCCATGTCGTAACCGGAAAAGAGTTCGCGGTACGATTTGACGACGCGGGCCGGCGTTTCGAGCAGGCCTTCACGCGTCGGGTCATCACCGGCCCAGCGCAGCAGAACGCGAACGGCTTCCTCCGCCTCCTGCTGGGATGGGCGATCCGAGTCGCGGTTCGTCTGCGGAAAATTCTTTACGATGGCGTCCATGAACAATGGTCTCCTGGTCCGCACCGCGGACCCATCTGTCGGAATCGCCACTGGTCAATCCCATGCGGGAATTCATGCACCTTTGGCAGGCTCCGGGGCTTTCAGGGCAAGTTCAGCCCGTCCGGCACGGTTTCCCAATCAAACTTACACGAGGCCATTGCATTTTAATGGCCTTCGAACGACATACATATAGGAAGACGGCCATCGTATGTAAGTATCCTCAGACGACACGGTGTGTTTTTTGTTTTGATGACAATAACGCCCCCATAAAGGCCGATCCGCAGTGATTTTGGAGCGGAAATCCAGCATGGACGATATCTACAACAGCAAAATCCTCGAATTCGCCGGCAATATTCCGTTGACCGGCACGCTTGATGATGCGGATGCGACCGCCCAGGCCTATTCCAAGCTCTGCGGCTCGAAGGTGCGGATCTGGCTGAAGATGGACGGCGATACGGTGACCGGTTTTGCCCATGAGGTGAAGGCCTGCGCGCTCGGCCAGGCCTCGTCCTCGATCATGGCCCGCCATGTGGTCGGCGCCACATCGGGGGAATTGCGCCAGGCACGCCAGGACATGCTCGCCATGTTGAAGGCGGATGGAGCGGGGCCCCATGGACGCTTCGAGGACATGCGTTATCTCCAGCCGGTGCGGGACTACAAGGCGCGCCATGCTTCGACGATGCTGACCTTCGATGCGGTCGTTGACGCGATCGGGCAGATCGAGGCGAAACGGGCGGAAGTTGTCGAGGCTTAACTAACATGTGCGAGTTCTGCGCCCAGCAGGCTGACGATGAGGACGACGGTGGCGCCGCCGGATCGGACAAGCCGCGTGAAAAGGCCGCACGCACTTCCCGCAATTACACCGGTCCTTTCCGCAAAACTCCCGACCGCCTGCTCGGCACGGGTCTCATCCGCCTCTACCAGCTGACGCTGTCCGGCTTTGTCGGCAATTCCTGCCGCCATATCCCGACCTGCTCCGAATATGGCTACGAGTCGATCGCCCGCCACGGCCTCTGGGCCGGCGGCTGGATGACGCTGTTTCGCGTCGGCCGCTGCGGCCCGGGCGGCACCAGCGGCCTCGACCAGGTGCCGGAAATACTCGGCGACGGCTTCCGCTGGTGGACCCCTTGGCGCTATTTCACCCTCGGACGCAAGAGAGGGCGCGTGCCATGAGCACCTTCATCGCCCTTCTGCACAGCATTGTCCTGACGCCCGATCGCCGCGTCATCATGCAGGATTTGCGCGCCCTTGCCGAGGAGCTCGGCTATCGCGAGCCGCGCACATTGGTTTCCACAGGCAATCTCGTCTTCGAGGCCGACGATATGCGGCCGCACGAACTCGAAGTAACCCTGGAAGAGGGCTTTGAAGAAAAGTTCGGCAAACATGTCGATATCATCGTGCGCAGCGACTGCACCTGGATGGCGCTTTGCAGCACCAATCCCTTCAAGGACGGCAACGGCGACCAGGTGATCGTCCGGGTGATGCGCCTGCCGGTCGACCCGAAGAAGGTGGAGGCGCTGAAGCCGCTAATGACGGAGGGACAGCGCATCGCCGTCGTCGGCGGCGATCTCTGGATCGATTTCGCCGGCAAGCCGAGCCAATCCAAGCTGCTTTCGGCGCTGACGACCAAGCAGCTTGGCGTCGGTACGATGCGCAACTGGAACACAGTGCGCGGCCTCACCGAAATGATCATGTAGGCCGGCTTCGTCTTTACTCAGACAGGAAATGATGCCGCTACTGACGGTCGGTATGCTGCGCACTGGAACACGGTGCGAACTCTGATGGACATGCTGGATTAGATGCAAGGAAAACACGTCTTCAAAGGTTTTCATCACTTGAGAAAAAATGTACTTGCAGTTGAATAAGTGACAGATATCAGTGTATTTCCTGTTCTAATTTTTGAAATTCCGTCACTGATGAAGCTCTTTCACTATCTCGCGACTGCCTCGCTTTTTCTCGCCGTCTCTATTGCCAACTCCCCGGCAGCTGCTGCAACCGCAGTTGACCCAGCATCGGAAGCCACGTGCCGCCATCTGGCGCGTGATGGCGTAGAAATCGACAA
Organism: Rhizobium sp. PRIMUS64; assembly: GCF_023006465.1. Classification (NCBI taxonomy): domain Bacteria; kingdom Pseudomonadati; phylum Pseudomonadota; class Alphaproteobacteria; order Hyphomicrobiales; family Rhizobiaceae; genus Rhizobium; species Rhizobium sp. PRIMUS64. The sequence continues at coordinate 40,114 of NZ_JALBGX010000049.1, forward strand.
TCTCGCTTACTGGCGGGATGCGCTTGCCGCTTGCGAAGCCTATTTGCAGGCAGAACCAAGCTCCATCGACGCCCGTTATTTCTGGCTCGCCAGCAAGTTCAACCTTCAGCAATTCGAACCGGCCCTTGCCGGATTCGAGGAGTTGGCGGCCCATGGGCACGCACCCTCCATGGATTACCTGGCGAAGGCATCTGCTTACGGTCTCGGGCGTGAGCGTGATTTCAAAGCCGCGCTGGCCTGGCTGAGAAAGGCAAGAGAAGCAAACGATCCGCGCTCCGCCGACTATCTTGGAGAGATGTACATGTTGGGGTGGGGCGTTGCGCAGGACTTTGTCATGGCGCGCTCCTATTTCGAACTTGCAGATCGGCTGGGCTACATTCCCGCCAAGAGGTCGCTTGCCTGGATGTATGTGGACGGGATTGGTGTTCCCGTTGACGCCGAGCGGGGTTTTGGACTGCTTTCAGCCGCAGCACAACAGGGCCATGAGAGAGCGACAACGGACATCACATTCCTTTACACGAAAGGCATCGGAACGGAGAAGAATGCCAGCCGCGCCGTTGCCATGCTGGACGACCTGGTGCGGAAAGGTTCCGCCGATGGAATGAGGACGCTTGCTCGATATTATCTGAGAGATGGGGACAAGACGCAGAGAAAGACCGCGCTCGATCTCCTTGAGAAAGCCGTGGCACTTGGCGACGGCAATGCGATGAGGACGCTGGCAGACGTCTACGTGGCGGGCAGAGAGACGAAGCGTGACTTCGCAAAGGCCGAGAGCCTGCTGGATCAGGCAATTGCGCAAGACATACTCGCTGCCTATCGCAGCAAGGCTTTGCTTTTATTGAAGATGCCCGATCCGCGCTATGACCAGGCCATGTACTGGATGAAGGAAGCTGCCTCTCGTGGGAATGCCCGTGCCATGGCAGATGTGGGCGCCATGTATGAGCAAGGTAAAGGTGTGCCGGTAGACGAGAGCGAAGCCCGCATCTGGTATGGAAAATCTGCCGAACTCGGAGATTCCAGCGGCGCCCGACGTTTCGGTCAATCGCTCTATATGGGAACGGGTGGTCCTCGTGACGTCGAAAACGGCGTGAAATGGCTGGAGAAGTCTGCGGCCGCCGGCGAGACAGACGCCATGCGGGTGCTTGCCTATGGTTATGAAAAAGGCGGCGGCCTTCCCAAGGATGTGGTCAAAGCTTTCGAATGGTTCCAGAAGGCGGCGGAGGCAGGGGATACCAACGCATTTCTCGAAGTCGCTGACCGCTCCTATGACGGTTCGGGTACGACTGCCGACGCCCAAAAGTCCTTTGTCTGGTATCTCAAGGCGGCCGAAAATGGTTCGGCCAAGGCCCAGTATTGTGTTGGGCTTTTGTATGAAAGAGGCGAGGGTACGGCTCAGGATTCGAGAGAAGCCGTACACTGGTTTAAGGCCGCTGCAGAGAACGGATTTATCGATGCCTTCGCCGAGCTTGGCGAAATGTACGCCAATGATGCCAACCTGCCGCGGGACGACGGCAAGTCGATCGACTATCTGGAAAAAGGCGCGGCCGCCGGTAACGTCACGGCGATGATCCTGCTCGGCATCAAGTATGAGGATGGCGATGGGGTCGCCCGCGACTATGCGAAAGCGATCGAGTGGTACGAGGCGGCGGCGAACAAGAACTCTGCTGACGCGATGTACAGGCTCGGGACGCTCTATCGAGGAGCGGATGGAAACCTGAAGGATTTCGGCAAAGCTCTGGAATGGCTGACGAAGGCCGGGGCCCATGGCAATGCGAAAGCGCAATACTCCCTGGGCGATATCTACGAATACGGGCAGGGCGTGCCTATTGATCGCTCCAAGGCGCTCAGCTGGTTCATGATGGCGGCCTTCAAGCAATATCCTGAAGCGATGAACGCCGTCGGCTACTACTACCAGAATGGCATCGGCACCAAAGAGGACCAGACCATCGCCCGCAACTGGTATCAGAAGGCGGCCGATGCGGGATCTGCGGCCGGCGCTCTTAATCTTGGGTGGTACTACGAGAACGGCAAGGATCAAGATCAGGCTATCGCATTCCAATATTACAAAAAATCCGCCGAGCTGAATTCGGCCGGCGGCATGTTCTCGCTCGGGCGTTTCTACGACGATGGCCTCGGAATTGCTGTCAACCGGCAAGAGGCCATCAAGTGGTATCTGCGGGCGATGGACACTGGCTACAACAGAGCCGCCTATCGGCTGGCCTATGCCTATGATGCGACCTTCAGTTCGGAAAACGCAGCCGAAAACATCCTTCTGGCAATGCGGCAGGGAGACCGGCAGATTGCCGATGAGTTGAAGGCGTTTTCATCTTTCACCCGCACGGCACTGAAAAGAAGCCTCTCGCGACGCGGCCTTTACGATGGGCCACTGGACGATGAGATTGACCAGCCCTTGAAATCGGCGCTCAGGGATTACGCAATGACCTACGGCGGATAGACGCACGACCTCGTTTCGGTGCCGGATCGCCCCGCTTTTTCTTTACTCGGGCAGCAAATCTGGCTATCAGGCGGCGGCGCATCCAAGGACGGAGGCGCTGTCGTTGCAACCACCCGCATTCGTTGGCGGGACTGGACAAGGAGAATTTCGATGTCCCAAGCTATTTCCCTGACATTTCCCGATGGTTCCGTGCGCAGCTACGATTCTGGCGCAACCGGCCGGGATGTCGCCGAATCCATTTCCAAGTCGCTCGCCAAGAAGGCAGTCGCCGTTGCAATCGACGGCACCGTGCGCGACCTTTCCGATCCCGTGGCGACCGGCCGGATCGAAATCATCACCCGCAATGACGACCGCGCGCTCGAACTCATCCGCCACGACGCAGCGCATGTCATGGCCGAAGCGGTGCAGGAGCTCTGGCCCGGCACCCAGGTGACGATCGGTCCGGTCATCGAAAACGGCTTCTATTACGACTTCGCCAAGAACGAGCCCTTCACACTCGACGATCTGCCGAAGATCGAAAAGAAGATGAAGGAAATCATCGCCCGCAACGCCGCCTTCACCAAGCAGGTCTGGTCGCGCGAGAAGGCGAAACAGGTCTTCGCCGACAAGGGCGAGCAGTACAAGGTCGAACTCGTCGACGCGATCCCGGAAGGGCAGGATCTCAAGATCTATTATCAGGGCGACTGGTTCGACCTTTGCCGCGGCCCGCACATGGCCTCGACCGGCCAGATCGGCTCAGCCTTCAAGCTCTTGAAGGTGGCCGGTGCCTATTGGCGCGGCGACAGCAACAATCCGATGCTGAGCCGCATCTACGGCACGGCCTTCGCCGAGCAGTCGGAACTCGACAACTACCTGCATATGCTTGCCGAAGCTGAAAAGCGCGATCACCGCCGCCTCGGCCGCGAGATGGATCTCTTCCATTTCCAGGAAGAGGGTCCTGGCGTCGTCTTCTGGCACGGCAAGGGCTGGCGCGTATTCCAGACGCTGGTCGCTTATATGCGCCGCCGGCTTGCCGGCGACTATCAGGAAGTCAATGCGCCGCAGGTGCTCGACAAATCGCTGTGGGAAACCTCCGGTCACTGGGGCTGGTACCGCGATAACATGTTCAAGGTGACGGTTGCCGGCGACGACACCGACGACGACCGCGTCTTTGCGCTGAAGCCGATGAACTGCCCCGGCCATATCCAGATCTTCAAGCACGGGCTGAAATCCTACCGCGAGCTGCCGATCCGGCTTGCCGAATTCGGCAATGTCCATCGCTACGAACCGTCGGGCGCGCTGCACGGGCTGATGCGCGTGCGCGGTTTCACGCAGGACGATGCGCATATCTTCTGCACCGACGAGCAGATGGCCGCCGAATGCCTGAAGATCAACGACCTGATCCTTTCGGTCTATAAGGATTTCGGCTTCGACGAAGTCACCATCAAACTTTCGACCCGGCCGGACAAGCGCGTCGGTTCGGACGAACTCTGGGACCGCGCGGAAAACGTGATGATGGGCGTGCTGGAGACGATCCAGCAGCAGTCGAATGACATCAAGACCGGCATTCTGCCGGGCGAGGGCGCCTTCTACGGGCCGAAGTTCGAATATACGCTGAAGGATGCGATCGGCCGCGAATGGCAGTGCGGCACGACGCAGGTCGACTTCAACCTGCCGGAACGCTTCGGCGCCTTCTATATCGACAGCAACTCCGAAAAGACGCAGCCGGTGATGATCCACCGCGCCATCTGCGGCTCGATGGAGCGCTTTCTCGGCATCCTGATCGAGAACTTCGCCGGCCATATGCCGCTTTGGGTATCGCCGCTTCAGGTGGTGGTCGCAACGATCACCTCGGAAGCCGACGCCTACGGGCTTGAAGTGGCCGAGGCGCTGCGCGAGGCCGGTCTCAACGTCGAAACCGACTTCCGCAACGAGAAGATCAACTACAAGGTCCGCGAACATTCGGTCACCAAGGTTCCTGTCATCATCGTCTGCGGCAGGAAGGAGGCCGAGGAGCGCACGGTCAATATCCGCCGCCTGGGCAGCCAGGAGCAGGTTTCGATGGGGCTCGACGCCGCCGTCGAGAGCCTTGCCCTCGAAGCGACACCGCCCGACATTCGTCGCAAGGCCGAAGCAAAAAAAGCCAAGGCGGCCTGAATAGCAGGGATCCGACAGCGCCAGGCTCGGCGCTGTCGGAAATCCGGTCTGCGCGTCGCCCGAGGCCGAGCGGCGCTTCAACGAATCTCCCCATACCAATGATGAAACCTGCTGATTGTACGGCCGGGGGCTTCTAAGTCGCGATAACGAGGCCGTCCTCACGATGGCGCCGCCGAAGCGCGCCTTCCAAACGTCTCGGCTGAGCCGAAACCGCGCGCGGTAAAATCAATCGAGGCTGGTGTCGTCACCGCCCTGCGGCACGAGCTGTTCGTAAGAGGGCAGCGGCTGCACCGGAGCCGGCTGGACACCCGGCGGTGTCGGTGTGCCCACAGGCACCTGCTGCACCGTGCGGGCAGCATCCGCCGGAGGCTGCGGCTGCTGGTCCTTCATCAGGACCTCAACATCGGTGTTCCTGCCGGCGACGACGGTGAAATCGCGCTGATAGATCTTGTCCTTGTTGCGGGCGACGGCGGAATATCCGCCTTCGGCGAGAACCATGGTGGGGAAGGCGCTGACGCTTTCGCCGACGCTGTCGCCGGCCGCCGTCAGGATCGACCATGCGGTATCGGCGATCGCCTCGCCACCGGCGTCGGAGACCAGCTTGAAGGTGATCTGCGCGGCGCGATGCTGGATCGTCGCTTCGGTCAGCTTGCCGGCCTCGACCTGGATGTCGGCGCGGATCACGGCGTTGACGCTGCCATATTCGGAAACGATGTGGTAGGTGCCGGCATTGAGGCGGACAACGGTATTCGGCGAGACATCGGCCATGACGAGGCCGCGCTCGCCATCGTCGCGCACTTCCGAGGAATAGATCGAGAAGCTCAACTGGTCGGGGCGGATGCGGGCATCGGTGCCGGAGACGGCATTGAGGAGCAGGCCGCCGGCATCGAGCACCATCACCTGCTTGTCGACCTCGCCTTCAGCGGGCACGGTCAGTTTCTTGGTGACGCCGGCTCGGCCGAAGGAGACGTTGACGAAATAATCGCCCGGAGCGAGCTGGAAGGCGGCGGGCCCGCCCTTGGCGCTGGCGATCAGCGGCAACTTGCCGTCGGATCCGGCGATCGGGCTGAAGACGTACCAGGAGAGGCCTTCCTCAACCGGCGTGCCGTCCGCCGTCAGCTTGGCCTCCATCGGGACGTCGCGCAGTTTGACCCCTTCGGGCGCCGCACCGGGCGCGATGAAGGCATCGAGCTTCGGCATCTTCGGCGTCGATTCAAGCTGTTTGAATCCCTTGAAGGCATCCTGAGCGCCGGCGCCGAAGGGCGTCAGTATGATCAGGGCAATGGCAAGGCCGATGCGTGCAAAAGGCAAAATGCCAAACATCTGTTTCGTGAACCGATTGACTTCTGAAATCGCAAAGGCCACTTCAAGACCAACGCGATGGCAAATTCAAGACCCACCCTTTGCAGCAGCATAAATAATGAGAGCCTCTCCCGCATGAAATCCGATATCAAGCTGATCGACTACCTCGCCGTGCGCCGCTCCATCCCCGCTTTCCAGATGTGCGAACCAGGCCCCGAGAAGGCCGAGATCGAGGAGATTCTGCGTCTAGCCTCGCGTGTTCCCGATCACGGCAAGATCGCCCCCTGGCGCTTCATCGTCTATCGCGGAGAGCAGCGCGTGCGTCTCGGCGAGGGGCTTCTGACGCTGGCACTTCAGACAAAGCCCGAACTTTCCGAAGAGATGATCCAGGTCGAGCGCAGCCGTTTCACCCGCGCGCCCGTGGTCGTCGCTGTCGTCAGCAAGGCAGGACCGCATATCAAGATCCCGGAATGGGAGCAGTTGATGTCGGCAGGCGCGCTTTGCTTCAACGTCATCCTCGCCGCCAATGCCAATGGTTATGTCGCCAACTGGCTGACGGAGTGGTTCGCCTATGACGAGCGCGCCTATCCGCTGCTCGGCGTCGGTCCGGATGAAAAGGTGGCAGGGTTCATCCATATCGGCTCGACCACATTTCCGGCAATCGAGCGGCCGCGGCCGGAACTTGCCGATACGGTAACCTGGGTCGGCGGAGACGACTGATGTTCTACACCACCGACAGCAACCGGCACGGGCTCGCGCATGACCCGTTCAAGGCGATCGTGTCGCCGCGACCGATCGGCTGGATCGGCAGCAAGGGCAGGGATGGTTCGATCAATCTGGCGCCCTATTCCTTCTTCAATGCCGTTGCCGACCGCCCGAAGCTGGTGATGTTTTCTTCGGCCGGACGCAAGCACAGCCAGCGCAACGCGGCCGAGACCGGCGTCTTCACCTGCAATTTCGTCAGCCGCGATCTCGCCGAGAAGATGAATCTCTCCTCGGCGGCGCTGCCCTACGGCGACAGCGAATTCGATTTCGCCGGCCTGACGCCGAAGCCGGCCGAACTGATCGACGCGCCCTATGTCGGCGAGGCTTTCGCGGTGCTCGAATGCAAGGTCACGGAGATCATCGAGCCGAAGACGCTGTCGGGGGAACCGTCCGAAAACGTCCTGGTCTTCGGCGAAGTGGTCGGCATCCGTATCGATGAAGCGATCGTCAGGGATGGCCGCCTCGACATGTCGATCGCCCGACCTTTGGCCCGCATGGGCTACATGGATTACAGCGAAGGCAGCGAAGTTTTCGAGATGGTCCGGCCGAAGCCGCAGCAAGGCTGAGCCGAACCGGCAAGGTGTCCAAAGCCTTAAGAAGCATGGTGAACCAATCTTAAACCTTTTGCCACTACGGTCGCAGCATTGAATGGAGCGCGAGGGAATCGCGTTCAAGTGCTGGGGCGTCGCGTGATCGTAGAAGCTTTCCTTCGTTGGATCGAAACGGCCAAGACCGGTGACCGGGCCCGGGCCGCAAACGCACTCGGGCGCGCCTATCTGCAGTCCGAAATGTCTGCGGACGAGCGGGCGGCGGCCGAAATGGCGATGACCTTTCTTCTCGACGATCCGTCGCCACGTGTGCGGCTTGCGCTTGCCGAGGCGATCGCCTGGTCGCCCGATGCGCCGCGCAGCCTGATCCTTTCGCTTGCCGAAGACCAGCCCGAGGTTGCCTGCCATGCGGTGACCTGTTCGCCACTTTTGAGCGACGCTGATCTGGTCGACCTTGCCGCGCGCGGCAATGGCGCGACCCGCATGCTGATCGCGGCGAGGGCGCATGTGACGCGCCCGGTCTCCGCCGCGCTTGCGGAGGTCGGCGACGAGGAAGAACTCCTCTGCCTGCTCGAGAATGACGGCGCGGTGATCTCCAGCCTGTCGTTGAAGCGCATCGCCGAACGGCTCGGGGACTGCTGCGATATCCGCAACCTGCTTCTCGACCGAAGCGACCTTCCGGCCGATGCCCGCCAGTTGCTCACCCAGCATGTCAGCAATGCGCTGATCGGGCTGCCGTTGGTGCAGGCGGCGATCGGCCTGCAGCGGCTCCAGCGCATCAGCCGCGAGGCGACCGAGGCTGCCATCGTCTCGATCGCCGGCGATATTGCCCCGCGCGAAATCCCCGACCTCGTCCAGCATCTGCGCCTCAACGGCCGGCTGACGCCATCCTTCCTGATGCATGCGCTCTGCGCCGGCAAGGTGGACTTCTTCGCCGGCGCGATCGTCGATCTGACCGCGTGCAGCGAGCGCCGGGTGCGTTCGATCCTGGCAACCGGGCGTATGCATGCCGTGCGTGCGCTCTACGAGTCCGCCGGCCTGCCGAGGAATATCAGCGTGATCTTTGTCGAGGCGACGATGCTGTGGCGCGACGCCGCCAGAAAAGCGCCGGGCAGCGTGCTCGGCAATGTCTGCGGCCGTCTTCTCGAAAAATTCCGCCATCATGACGCGCATGGCGCGATCGGCGAACTGCTCGACCTGGTGGAAAAGCTGCATGTTAACGAGCAGCGACAATCGGCCCGCGTCTACGCGGCGCTTGCGGCCGCCTAATCAGCGAGCCGCGTCACCACCCAGGAATAGCTGGCGGATACGAAGTGCACCGGTTTGGTGAGTGTGTCCCTGACGCTTTTGCCTGAGGGCAGATGGGCGCGGACCTGCCCGGCGATGCCTTCAGCAAAACCGGCGATCCTTCCTGCCGGTTCCTCGGGCGCTGCGACAGCGACCTCGGGCGCAGCGGCAGGCACGGGCGCCG